>JAGMDA010000194.1 GCA_023128935.1 Candidatus Eiseniibacteriota bacterium
CGGTGGTCAAGTCCGCCATACCGGAACGCGCCGCTCAGGGCCCCGAGCACAGGTGTCAGCCCAATCCGCCAGTGTCCTCCGAGTCTGTCCACAACTCCAGATGAAGAGGACCGCGCGAACCGTCCGCTTAGCTCCAGCAGGACCCTGTTTGATGGGGTCATCCCGGTAGCCGTCGCCTTTCCTGCCGCCCGCGGATCCACCGATTCTACAACCCCTGGAACCACCGGTACTGGGGGCCATGCGAGCACAGACGACCAGTTCCATCTATTCCCCTGGAACGTATATGCCCGATCAACCGCCCCGGCCCACGGGCCGAGCGCGAGCGCGAACCCCAGGTTTCTCTCCAGGCGCCAAGTCCCCAAGTGGAGAGATCTGAATCGCTGCTGAAGCACAACGCCAGACTGAGGATCTTGCCTCCATGCAGTAGTGCCTCGGGCGCGCAGTGGGAGCGTCTCGTTGCGCGCGGATCTGATGTCCCTCGAAAGGTCGGACCCCTCGCAACTAACGAACAGGCATCCAGCTGCCCACTGCAGGTCAAGGTGGCCAACTAGGATGCTCCCCCCTCCCGGGGTTCTTAGAAGGCCGCAGCCCGCCCATGTCGAATCCCTGGTCCTGAGCCGGATCCGCAGCCCTGAGCCTCGCAGGTCAAGCGAGGCGTCATGCCGGATGTCTGTGCGCGCGTCACCTTCCTGCAGATCCGTCACCGTGCCGGGCAGCTGCATCCGCCCCCTTCCATGGAGACTGCCCTGCAGCGTGATTTCGGCGGGCCAGACTGGCGTCGACACGATCGCGCTGAAAAGCACCAGACCTACTACGGCACCCGCAATCATTGGCGCTCGCGGCACTTGCCTGGCAGCCGATGAGCCCGCGGCTGCGACGTACTCGACGAGCTGACCGACAGCCAGCGAACCCGCTGCAAGCTCTCGCCAGGTCAGCAATCCAACCCTCCCTGCCCTCAGGCCCTGGAAGCCGCCAGCCAGCAGACCGCAACACGCGGGGTCCAGCCCAAGACCGGGTGCCAGCGTTGGCTCAATCTGACCTGGACGGCCCCGGAACGTACCGCCAATCCCGTACTGGTCTCGCCCACGCTGCAGCGATAGCCATAGGTGGTGTCGATGGGTCCGAAGCTGATCTGGGTCACAATGGTCGTCTCCACGACGCCCCGGGAAGAGACGGAGCGTTCGGCAATCAGCCGCGCGT
Source organism: Candidatus Eiseniibacteriota bacterium (assembly GCA_023128935.1). GTDB lineage: Bacteria > Eisenbacteria > RBG-16-71-46 > CAIMUX01 > WJJG01 > DAOVQB01. Next base: position 1,201 of record JAGMDA010000194.1, read on the forward strand.
TCCCAGTGGAAAGCAGGGCACGTGTCACGAGGACCGACGGCACAGCTTCTTCATGACTCAAGGAGGCATCCACAATCCCGGCTTCCAGCTCGAGGTGGCGCCAGCCGTGCGGAGAACCGCGTGCGAGGATCGTGCCCGACCAGTGTGGCGAGGCGCGCTCGCCGCCCGCGTCGACGGTAAAGACGCGCGCCCCAAGAAGAACGCGCACACCCAACCCCAAGCCAAGGCGCCGGCCCACACCGACGTGCCACTCTCGATAGTGCCGCCCTTGGAGAACACCGGCATGCACCTCCCAGCGTCCCCCACCGCTTCGAATCCTAAGCATTTGGAACTTCAAGCCCGGGATCTCGAACGGCGTGGCCAAGGCAGCCATGGCACGCACACTGTC
>JAGMDA010000195.1 GCA_023128935.1 Candidatus Eiseniibacteriota bacterium
CGTAGGTCATTCATATTGACGTCAGGAAGCACCCAGGGGAGACGGAGCTTGAGCCCTGGGAAATAGGCCGCAGCGCCAATGCTGGGTTTCTCGGGAGGCCACTGTCCTTGAGGCGATAGACTTCGCCAGAAGACAATGGCCGAGCATCTATGCGTTCCCGCCTTCTTGACGTAGAAGCCCTCTATCTCATCCAACACATGAAACAGCATGGATCCATCTTCTTCGTCGAGAACTATGGTTCTGATCCTGCCGGAATAACGATCGCAATAGAGGTAGTGCGCCTTTCCCGCCCCAGCCACGGGCACTTCCAGGTCCCAGGCTGGTCTTTTCTCTCCCTCTGAACTCACAGTGCACGAGCGCAACTTTATGGGACGCGTGCCGAGGATGCTATGGCCATCGAATCCGTTCTGGATATCGAAATCCATGCAGAAGGCACCCCCACCCAACAGGACGCGCCGGAGCCCGGTCACTGGATAGATCCCCGGATTGGCGTAATGGCGGAAGAAATGCGTGATCTCCTCCTCGTTCGTCTCCCACACAACGCGGTCCTGTGCGCCCAGGCAACCAATGAAATCCATCGCGGTCAGCGCATGGTATTTGAGATACCTGCCCGCCTCCCTCCTCGCCTTGCTCCGGGAAGGATCTCCGAAGAAGCCCACGCGCAGAAGGCTGTCAATGCGAGCCACAGTTGCCAGGTTCCATTCCGAGATGCTGCCGCCAACCCCTGAGGCCTTTTCGGCGTCAAGGAAATCCAAGATCATGGGCGGAATCTGCATATTGCAGAATTCGCAGACCTCCTGCCGGCCGCGAGGCTCATGCACGACCCATTGGGCGATTACGCAATTGGGTATTGGCGGAGCCTGGGAATGGGCATTCCCAGCCAGCGTGCAGATCCAGAGGAGTGCGATGGCTGAAATGAGCCTGAGAGGTTCTCGCACCATCTCGATCTCCTCTTTGCGCAGTTCCCGAGCTCGATGGCGCTTGCCCATATTCACATCCGCTGACATGCACTCCTGCTGGTGTGTCGTTCATGGAGCCCCTCACCCCAGGCTAGATTCGACCCTTTGGAACGCGGGCTGAACCCCTCACGTTCGCGGTTGGAGGAATCCCGCCATCGCCCTGCCCCGCTTGACGCACGCTGGAGGGATTGTCACAATCGCACGCAAGACCCGGCCCGCATCTCTCACCGGGTCTCATCTACAAGGCGCGCTCCAAGCGATCGGAGAAGGCGAGAGCGATAGATCACGCTTGCCGGAGACGAGAGCGATAGATCACGCTTGCCGGAGACGAGAGCCGTGAACCACGCTGACAGACAGTGGGCTCGCAAACTGGCGGTAGCCACCGTGCGGCGACCCATCCCGATACTGCTTGGTGTTGTTGCGGTGACTGTTCTGGCAATGGGTCTCTCCTCCAGCCTGGAGATGCGCATGAACTGGATGGACCTATTGCCATCCAGCAGTCCGGATGTCTTGGCCTACCGGGAGATTCAGGAACGCTTTGGCGACCCAAACATTATTGTTGCCCTCGAGGGGGAGCGCGACCAGATCGTTGCGATGGCCGAGGATCTCGTCCCGCGATTAGAAGCATTGGAGATGCTGTACAATGTGCAGGGAAGGCTCCCGCTCGATTACTTCCTGCGACACGGCATGCTCCTACGGAAGCCTGGGCAATTCGATCGCGCGTTGCGGGCCAGCGCAGATCCCAGTCTCCTTGGCACATTTCGTGGCCTGAATGATGACTACGAGCGCGAGTACGCTGACAGCGAAGCGAATCTCAGGCGAGATGAGATCGATATCACCCGCTCGCTACTGGGACTGAACCATGCTCTCGAGACACTGGAAACGCTACTCAGTGGCCAAGGCAATGCATCCATGATTGACGAGGCTGTGCAAGCCTTGCTCATTGGCGAGCCTTGGATTCTTAGTCTCGACCGTAGGATGCTGCTTATCGCATGCACGCCTGTTGCGCAATTCACCGACTTTGAGGCAATCCTTACCACAGTGGAGAAAGTCGAAGAGCTAGTTGCTGATGTGGCCAAAAGCCATCCAGACGTGGAAGCGAATCTGACCGGCATGGGTAAGATCGCCCAGGATGAAATGAACAGCATCAGTACCTCCACGCACCTGTTGTCCTTGCTGGCCTTGATCCTGATCTATCTGCTATTGGCGCGCAGCTTCCGCGGGTGGCTGATGCCGCTGATTGCGCTTGCACCCCTGGTTGTCGGGATCATTTGGACGCTCGGCTTGATGAGAATCGTATGCGGCTCACTCAATATATTCACCGCCATGATGGGCCTTGTGCTCCTTGGGCTTGGGATTGACTTTGCGATCCACTTGATCAGTCGTTTCTATGAGGAGCGCAACAAGGGCGCGGGGATTGAGCTAGCCGCGGAGAGGATGATCGGCAGAACCGGCGCGGGGGTGCTCTCCGGTGCATTGACGACTTCTGCCGCTTTCTTTGCGCTTATGGTGGCAGGCACAAACGGGGTCTACGAGTTTGGTTTTGCAGCTGGTTCAGGCGTGGTGCTGACACTCATGTCCGTATTCCTCATTCTCCCCACACTACTCGCATTGCACGAGCGGTCCGTAGAACGCCGACGAGCAAAGCGCGGCAAGGAAGGTGCGGCGCCTGCCATGCCGCCCGCCATACACTCCGCGCAAGTCCAAGGTGGCTGGCCTCTCCTTGGCACGCTCGCCTCGTGGAGCTGGCGTGCCCATATTGCCGTGTTGGCAGCCTTCGTTCTACTCATGGGTGCTTCGTTTTGGGCGGCTCTGCAGACGTCCTTTGAATACGATTTCCTCGAGCTTGAACCCGCGGGGCTGAAATCCGTGGAGCTGGAGCGGGAGATACCAGAGCGCTTCGGCACATCCAATCAAGCTGCCTGGGTGATCGCCGAGACAGTGGAAGAGAGCCGGCAGTTGAAGGAATCCCTTCGGAAGAAACCGATGGTGGCAGAAGTCTACGCGATCAGCGATTTGCTCCCACCGCCAGAGCGCTACGAGGACTATGAGCCACGCCTTACAGCTTTCCGCAGCCACCTGGCGGCATCCGAAGCCGGTCCCTGGAAGCCAGAGAACGCGGCCAGCCTCGATGCGGAGATCAATCGGTTGTGGGACAACCTTGATCTGATGGGCAACCTCGCCTTCCAGAGCGGCCTTGACCGCATAGTGGGTGCCATCGATGCCCTGACCGGATACGAGAGCGAGACAGATGCCACCGACTCGACAGCCATTCTTCCCTCGCTCACACGCTTACTCACACATGGCATCGATCCGACCACTGCAGTCTCCGTTGCGGAAGCATGGCAGACCAAGATGCGCTCTACCTTGATAGCCATGGCCGATCCCAGTCCGCTCGAGCTGGATGACATCCCTGAGGTTATGCGCCGTGTCCACCAGCCTCGGGCTGGCGGTTCTGGTTTCCTTGTTCAGATCATACCGCGAAAGTACTTGTATGATAAAGCAGCCCTGGACAGGTTTGTGGAACAGACATCTACTGTGGATGCTTCGATTGTCGGCACCCCGCAGCTGTTTCTACTGATGATCCAGGAGACGCTTCGAGACGGGCGCAGTGGCGCATTCCTGGCGCTCTTGGTTATCATTGTCATCGTGTTGCTTCACTTCCGCGGGCCGATAGGACTCTTGGCGACTATCCCGCTCATCGGGGGCATGTTCTTCATGCTGGGTGTCATGCATTTGGTCGGGATGAAATACAACTATGTCAATATGATTGCTGTGCCGATCATTCTCGGGATCGGCATCGACGATGGGGTGCATGCCCTTCACAGGTTTCGCGAAGAGGCTGGCCCCTACCATGAACGCATTTTCACAGCCTATCGACATGTCGGCAGAGCCATCCTCTTGACAAGCCTAACCACCATGATCGGGTTCGGCAGCGTGGCCTGCTACGCGTACAGAGGAATGGCTAGCTTCGGTTATGTTCTTCTCATTGGCGTTGGGCTCTGCTTCCTGACGACGGTGTTCGTGCTTCCGGCGGTCTTGCGTCTGTTCGCTCCTCGAGGGCGGCGGAAAACAACGAGTGTCTCGTAAGGGGGGAATCGCTATGCATCGCAGCTGGCCCCATCGCAAACGAACATGGATCCGTGAGCATGGTGTTGTCAGGCTGTTGGCCCTCTGCATCTTTCTTTTCTGTTCCTACGCTCATTCCGATGTGGTCCCGTCCGAAGATCCACAGTCTGCCGTAGCCCAATTCGGAGGAGCCCAATCCGGAGCGGCCAAGTCCAAGGCGCTTCAGTCCGCAGCAGCTCAATCCGAAGCTCCGCATTCCGGAGCCCCTCAATCTGAAGTGGCTCGGACTGATAGGGCCCAGCCGGCGAATACAATGGCCCGTAGTATTCAGTCAGCGGACGCCGAATCCAGTGCCGTACAGAACGACGGTGTCGG
>JAGMDA010000196.1 GCA_023128935.1 Candidatus Eiseniibacteriota bacterium
TGACCACTACCTGTTGTGGTTGGCGGCCGGCGCGGTGCTCACCAGGCTTCGGTAGGGAGCTGGATCCGTCCCAACCGTTTGCTGGACAAGACGATAGAACAGCATACCGCGAGCGCGTGACGTCCTCCGGTTGAATCGGAAGGTGAACTCGTCCAGGTAGTACTCCAGGTGGCTGTCTTGATCGCCGCCATGGTAAGTGCCAGCGAGCCAGCGCTTCAATAGGCTTGCCACTCGCTGGACACGCGGCATGACCTTGTGAGCGGGTAGCTGGCGCTGCTTGATTCCAGTGGCCCGATGGATGTACCCCATTGCCCCGTTGTGGCGAGGAGCTGGTCTCCGAGCGTACCTTGCGGCACTGGGTTATTGGGGTTTTTCTATCCCGTATTTTTTCATCTTGCTGTAAAGGGTACCCCGGGCAATCTCCAGTTCCTTGGCTGTCTGCTTCAGATTCCAGTTCTCTTCCTCCAGGACTCTACGGATCAGGGTCGATTCTCCGAGGAGGAGTGACCTGGAAGAGAGCCTGAGGTCAAAGACCTTTTCTTGAGAGGCCTTCTTAATATCTTCCCGCAGATTAGCCGGAATGATTTCTCTTCCTTTACAGAAAATAACGGCTCGCTCAATAACATTTGCCAGTTCCCTGACATTGCCGGGCCAGTTGTATTCAGTCAACATTCTCATAGCCGCTCCGGATATGCCGGTGATCTTCGTTTTTGTTTCCGTGTGATATTTTTCCGTGAAGTAACTCGCAAGCAGAGGTATATCAGATTTTCTTTCCCGAAGCGGGGGGATGTGAATGGAGACCACAGCGACCCGATAAAACAGGTCTGCCCGGAAAAGATGTTCTTTAATCTTTTCGGAGAGATCTTTGTTGGTTGCGCAAACAACTCTAATGTCCACCTTAATGGCCCTGGTGCCGCCTACACGCTGAAAGGTTTTTGATTCAAGGACACGCAAAAGGGATATCTGTGTCGTCAGGGGGATATCACCTATTTCGTCCAGAAAGATAGTTCCTCCATTGGCAAATTCAAACTGCCCCTTTGTTTGAGCTGTTGCGCCTGTAAAGGCCCCTTTCTCATGACCAAACAGTTCACTGTTGATCAGTGTCTCGGTAAATGCCGCACAGTTAACCCTGATCATGGGACCATCTCTTCTGAGGCTTTCAAAGTGGATTGCCTCAGCGGCCAGTTCCTTTCCTGTTCCAGTTTCTCCGGTGAGGAGGACTGTGGCATTGGAAGGGGCTACATCGACAATTTGTTGGAAGACCTGGAACATCGAGGGATCTTGTCCGATGAAATTCTCAAAGCGATGACTATTTCTCCGATCCTTCGCGAAAGACATGCCTTTCTTCAAGATTCTCTCGTGGGCAATGATCTTTTCAATCACCATCCTGATCGCATCAAAGTCAAAAGGCTTGAGTATGTAGTCATAGGCCCCTGCTTTCATGGCATTCACCGCATCCTCTATTGTGCCGTAACCAGTGACAATTACGACGAAAACATCAGGATAGCGAATTCTTACTTCCTCCAACAGTGCCAGACCATCCATTTTGGGCATTTTCACATCGGTTATCAGAATGTCCGCGGGGAAGATTTCAAGCTTCGCTAAAGCATCCACGCCGTCAGAGGCGGTTTCGATCAGAAGCGCTTTCTCTGTCCGCATGGTCCGACGAAAACTCGCCTGATAACCTTTCTCATCGTCAACATATAGTAATCTGATCTTGGAAAGCATAGAATAATGGACCTGTAATTGATCTCAACTGGTTGCTTTTTGAATTGAATTTGCCACTCCAGTTAACTACTCAACCATTCACCCGCTTAACGACTGAACTCAACAGGTATCCTTATCGTAAAAACCGTCCCTTTCCCCACCTTGCTCTCTACTTGAATGCTCCCGTTGTGCTTGTTGATGATGTCATAGGCAATGTTCAGGCCCAAACCCGTGCGTTTGCCCAATTCCTTGGTGGTGAAAAAGGGATCAAACAGCTTTGGGAGATTCTCTTCCGGTATCCCCATTCCCGTATCACTTATCTTGATCTCCACACATTCATCAACGACCTGTGTTACAATTTTTATCTCACCCTTGTCCTTAATGGCCTGGCCGGCATTAACGAGCAAATTCGTAAATACCTGATTCAACTGCTGGGGATAGCAGTTCACTATGGGCAGGTCTCCGTATTGCTTTGAAACCGTGGCCTTATACATGATCTCATTGCGGACAACATTCAGTGTTGAATCGAGGCTCTTGTTGATATCCGCAGTCCCCAATTTGTCTTCGCCCGGATGGGCAAGGTGCTTGAGGTCAGCCACTATTCTTGTTATCCGCGCGGTTCCTTCGTGTGATTCTTCTATAAGACCTTGAAAGTCTCCAAGGATAAAATCGATATCAGCCTCAGCTTCAAGGGACCTGATGTGGTCTATCTTTTCCTGGACGGAAGTATCGCGCTGTTCTGTATCCGGGACATCCTTCAGGCCTGCAATCAATTTCCTGTACTCTTGTATGAGCGTGGTGATATCCGATTGATATTCAGACAATGTCGCCAGATTACTGCTGACAAACCCTGTGGGATTGTTGATCTCATGGGCTATGCCTGCGGCCAACTGCCCTACGGAGGCCATCTTTTCGGATTGTATCATCTGAGCCTGGGTCTCTTTTAATCTGTTCAGGGCCTGTTCCAATTGCTGGTTGCTCCTGTGAAGCGCAGCGGTTCTTTCTGAGACCAGCCGCTCCATTATTTCACGATGAGCACGATTATCAATCTCAAGCCTGCGGCGGTGCAATGCATTACTTACGCGTAAAAGCACGTTTTTTACGTGAAGCGGCTTTGTAAGATACCCGTAGAGACCAAGTTCAAAGAGAGACTCCGGAATCGAAGGATCATCCACGACTGTGATCATGAGCGTGGCCGAATCGGGGTGCTCGGCCAGGACATATTTGATGAAGTCCAGTCCTGATTCTCCGGGCATCATAATATCAGAAATGATTAGTTCGAAATCCTGTTTCTTCAACCACTTTCGGGCCTCTGCAGCATCGGCTGCAAGAGCGCAGTCGAAACCGTCGTCCCCAAGTACCTGTCCGAACAAGTTCCGAATGGCCTCATCATCATCGACGATCAAAACTCTAGTCATTGCCTCCTCCCATGAAACAGGGCCGGTCGCTATGTTTCCACGCTTGACCACCCGGCCCTCCCGGTCCTTAATCAACAGCTGTGACCGACGCTTGTGGCGGTCGATCCCAATGAACTGGTCGACACCTTCTGCCAGGGCACGCACCTTTATCGCCATTGGGGCACCTCCTTGTTTGGTGGGTTTTGAGTTGACCTCCGGGGAGTCTACCCCGGTTCCCACCCAAGGAGGTGTGCCTTCCTCAGGCGCTACGTGCCCCGTTTCATATTCTCTCCTTTCCGGGGACGACATCATCCCCAGAACAAAGAGAACACTGGATTCTTATGTAGAGTAAACTCCAAGCTCGACCTGTGCGGGGCACCTGAATTCAGTGGTATGCAGAGGAACGGAGCCTCTCCGGCTTTGCATAAGTCCGGATCTGTGGGGGGCGCCGGGGGTAACCCGGCCCCTACCCGGAAAATGTGACACGTGTCAGGCGGCCGTCGTCCAGACCCAGCGGGGCCCACTTGGGGTCACCCGCGCACAGCTTGCGGCAGCCGAGTGCGATGCGGTCATTAGCGCACCAGGCAAGCCAAGCCGCTCCTCGATCCCGCCGGCGGTGCGGCGCGCCATGCTGAAACGCGATCGGCACTGCTGCCGGGCCCGTCTTCCCGCCGTCCCACCTTCCTTCCTTGGAAGCGGTTCTGGGGGAGGCAAATAAGCCCGGACGCGCTCGTTCGGGCGGTGTTTTCGGCCACACGATATCCTGGAAGAGCTACCCCCTTTGGATCCACTTAGCCCGCTGGGCAGCCCCACGGCTCGAACGGGCCGCATGTATCTGGATGAAACGATATGCGTCTCTTTCTTGAGGACGGATCTACATCAGGAAGTTTGTATGGAATCCAACAGCGGCCAGCGGGTAGCGATCTACTCGCACGACACCTTCGGACTGGGGCACCTGACTCGCAGCGCGAGGATCGCCCGGGGCGTGGTTGAGGCGCTGCCGGGGGCCAGTGTGCTGATCCTCTCGGGCTCTCCCATTGCCCATCGGTTCAAGTTCGCCCCGGGCGTGGACTATGTGAAGCTTCCGTCCGTTGTCAAAGTGGGTCCTGATAACTACTTGGCCCGGGAGCTGACCATTTCCCCCCGCACAATCCGGCATATGCGCATGCAACTCATCCTGGATGCGGTGGATCTCTTTCGGCCCCATCTGTTCCTGGTAGACAACGTTCCCCTGGGGATGAAGGGGGAACTCGTGCCAACCCTTGAGAAACTCAAGAGGAATCACCCCAGGACCTTGATCCACCTGAATCTGCGCGATGTGCTCGACGATCCCAAGGCCATCCGGCGGTCCTGGGAGAAGGCGTGCGTGCACGATGCCCTCCACGATTTCTATGATGCCATCCATGTCTTTGGGGACCAGGCGGTGTTCGATGCTGTCGCCGCCTATCGTCTTCCCGCAGAGAAAACCGACTTCCCGGGCTACATCGCACCATTTCCGGAGGAGGGGACAAACGCATCTGCGCTGCCGCCGGGCGAGCCCCACCGATTCCGGATCCTGGCAACAACCGGGGGAGGCGGAGATGGCGTAGAGATCCTGCGCTGCGTGGGGCAGCTGCAACGCAATCTGGGATCGAGCAGCCCGTTTCAGTTCCATCTCATTACGGGTCCTCTGATGGATCCCAAGATGCGCCAAAACGTAGCCAAGAACTTGGATGGCATACCGACCATCACGCTACACGAGTACGTGGAGCACCTGCCAGCTTGGATGAAGCAATGCGACGTCGTCTTATCCATGGGAGGGTACAACACCCTCTGTGAGGTGATGGCGGTGGCGCGACGCTCTGTTGTCGTGCCGCGCGTCTACCCACGCCGCGAACAGGAGATCCGTGCCAAGGCCCTTGAGGGTCGGGGGTTGCTAAGCGTTCTGCATCCTCGTGATTTGACTCCGCAGAATCTCGAAAAGGCCCTGCATGCATCCCTGAGGACAGATATTCCCCTTTCGTCCAATGGTGGCCCGCCTCTCAAGGGCATTTCGAATTTGCAGCAGCTTCTGAAGCGGCTTCTGCGAAGAAGCGCGCCTCAAGAGGCGCTTGGGGCGCAGGAGGGGCCGGCGTCAAGCAAGGAACAACCTCCGGGCAGGCAGGATCAGAGCGACGCGATCGTTCATCGCGAGGTACGCGAAGTAGCGGAACATAGGCGTGGGGGCTTTGCGCCAGGTGGGGGGCCTTCTGCTCACTTCGGCCCCTTCTTGGGAGTTCTCATAGCACTTCTCGCTCTGGGCGCCGGCCCACACGCCCAGGCGCAGTTCAAGCCGCAGCGGGTGGAGGCATCCGTGGCGCTCGGCTGGGACACGAACCTACTGGATGCTTCGGATGCCGAGCGCCGCGCGTTTGAGGAGCAAAGCCCTCAGGCGCTGTTTGCCGTCAATCAAATGGAAGACCTCTTCTGCGATGCCCTTCTGGAAGCAGACTGGACATTGGGCCGTCTTCAGGGCTGCAAGACGAAGGTGCGAGCGCGCTATGGCAGAACGCAGTTCTTGGAGAATCCGATCAAGAGCGCGGATCTCTATGCCTTGGAACTGCACGCCAAGCTCAGAGCTGAAACGCGCATCATCCTCCAGCTCGACTACCGTCCCCAGGTGTACGGGCGCCACCGGTTGGACAAAGATGCCCTCCCCGGGCAGCCTCAGTTCCGGCCAGAGGTGCACAGAAGATGGGACGTGGGTGTAGAGCTGAAGCAGACCCTGGGATGGCAGTGGACGATGGAAACTGCCTTGGGGTGGTCCTCGAAAGACTACAACCACGCCTTCGATGAGAGGGATCGAAATCGCATCGGCCTTGCCGCCGGGGTGAGTTGGCGCTCGGAGCGGCGGCTTGAGCTTGGGCTCGCCGGGGGGTTCCGCCGGGCTCGGTCGCGAAATGTGCCAGACCTGCAGAAGGACCTCTCGTACAGGGAATGGCGCCTTGGGCCCTGGATACGCATCGGCGAACCAGCCAGCCTGGCGAAGCTCGAGGTGTCGCTCGATGTGAGGTGGCGCCACTACACATCGCAGAAAGTGGAAGATTGGAATCACTGGGGACGCAACGACAGGAGCAGCGCGGTTCAGGTCCGAATCGAACGAGCACTTTCCCGATCAATAGCATTCATCGCGGCCTATGAGAGCAGATGGCGCACCGCAAGCCTCGATTCGGGCCTGGCTGTTGATTACGACGAGGAGGGCTCCTTCTCCGAGGGCGTCTTCATCAGTGGCTTTACCTGGCGCTGGGAGGCATAGGGAGGGGAGAGGCAGAAATGCATAATCAGATTCATGCTCGTTTTGCGCGCGCTCTTGTCGCATCTAGCCTCTTGTTGGCCGTGGCCGGTGGGGCCTTGAGCGACGATTGGCGCATGTTCCATGGGGATCCGCGTCATTCGGGTTTCTCTGACTTTGACGCCCCCCACGATTCGCTCTTGGCGTGGTCGTATACCTCAGGAGACAGCATCCTCTACTCGTCGCCCGTGGTCACCGAGAGCGGGAAGATCTACGTCGGGAACGTGGACAAGCAGCTGTTGGCCTTGTCACCGGCGGGAGACCTTCATTGGACCTTCACGGCTGAGGGCAACTTCCGGCACTCCACGCCCGCGATCGCGGAGGACGGGACGGTCTATATCGGCGGATCCGATGGCAGACTCTATGCGGTCAACCCGGACAGCACCCTGAAGTGGACTTACACAGCAGCAGCCCCCATCAAGACTTCACCCAATATCGCAGCCGATGGTACGATCTACTTTGGCTCCGATGACGGAAAGCTCTACGCCATCTACCCGGATAGTACCGAACGATGGACCTACCAAACGGGGGATACCATCCGTTCCTCCCCAGCCATTGGACCGGACGGGACCATCTTCTTCGGTTCCATGGATTCGTTCTTGTATGCGATCTGGCCAGATGGGAGCGAGCGGTGGCGCGCTGCAACAGGGGATAGGATCAAGTACTGCTCGCCGGCGGTGACGGAAGATGGGGTCATCTACTTCGGTTCCTACGATGGTTTCCTCTATGCCGTAACGGCGGAACAGCAGTTCCTGTGGGCCTATCCAACTGATCATGTCGTGCGCTCATCTCCTGCCGTTGGACCGGACGGCATGATCTATGTCGGGGCCAACCACAAGCTCTTGGCGCTGACCCCCGAGGGGACCCTTGAGTGGGACTATGAGACCGGCGGTCTGATTATGAGCTCGCCGGTCTACTTCGGTGATGACGATGTCATTGGCATTGGATCGGATGATGGCGTCTTTTATTGCATTCATGCTGATGGTTCCCTCGATTGGACTTTCACAGTGGGCCATCCGATCCGCTCCATACCCGCCCCCATGCGCTACGGCAACATCTATGTGGCCGATGTCAGCGGGGCGGTCTGGTCCCTCGGAAGACTCTGGTGGAACGAGGTGCCGCGGCGGGAGTGGATCAGCCTCGACGTGCCATGCCAGGCCATACCGAATCCAGCAGTGGGCAGGGTCACCTTCAAGACCCTTGGTGAGGATCCCATAGCGTCACGACTCTTGATTCTGGATGCCGCCGGCCGCCGGGTGGCTGCACTCGGCAGTCATGGGTGCAAAGCCGTCCTCTGGAACTGCCGGGATCAGCACAATCGCCCGGTGGCCGCCGGCACCTATTTCTACCTGCTCACAGGGCAGTCAGAGATGGGACGTATAACGCTGCTCAGATGAGGTGCGCATGGTGACCAATGCAGGCAAAGCCCGGCTTATACACCAGGCCTTATCAAGAAGGCGTGTAGATGCGCTGGGGCGGCAGAGTCCCGGGGAGGAGACTAGATCGGACTGCATGCTGCGCCGACCGGGATGGGTCCTTGCGGTGATGATCCAGATCCTCTGGGTACCGGGTTGCGATGTAAGCGTTCACGATGGGATCGGACCGCGGGTGCCGATTCCCAATGTGACAGGCCTGGTGGAGCGGGCCGGTAGTCCGGCGGGCGACCTGGATGTCGTTCTGCGGGTCGCCGAGAATGCCTGGGTTGTAGATTCTACAGACACGGATAAGGACGGGTCCTTCGAGTTTGCCGAGGTCGCGGCGGGAGGATGGGAGATCAAGGTCTCCGGTGATGATCCGGGGGACTTCGACTCGGTCAGTCGGGAATTCCATCTGACTGAGAGCGGCAGCAAGGTAGAGCTCCCCGTCCTGGATGTATATGCGTACGGGGCAACTGCCCTGGAACCACCCGATGCAGCGGAGCTGCCCAGACCTGATGTGTTCCATCCTATCCCCTTCAATTGGACCCTTCCCGGTCGCGATGTGAGCTGGATTCGTGTGCAACTCTACGACCAGAGCGGCGCGGGCGTCTGGTACTCGTCCAAGGCCGTTGGTGAAGAGTCTCTGTGGAACGGGCTCGGAAACCGGGGTGCCTACGAAGGGCTGCTTGTGCCGGCAGGCGTCTACACCTGGCGGGTGAAGATAGCGTTCCCGGATACCCTAGAAGCCAGGACTGATTCACGGGAGCTGACCATACTGTGATGTTGTCACGAGAAACAATGCAGGGATCCAAGCTGGCGGTCGAGAAGCGGGAGGATCCACTCCACTGCGCGGCGCGCTGCGAACCAGGGGCGAGAGATGGCAGGCCCACATGGGGAGGACAGACCGGCAATCTGGGCTACCTGGCCAAGATGTTCCCGCGCATCTCCGAGACCTTCATCCTCAGGGAGGTTCGTGCCCTGCAGCGTCATGGCATTCCAGTGCGCATCTACTCGCTCCTTCCGCCGACACGGGACGCCCGGGTCCACGCGGAGGCTGAACTGCTTGCGGCCACAGTTGAGGTCCTTCCCCAGCCGGGGTGGTCCAACTGGCGCGGCTTTCTCGCAGACCTGCTCTCCTGCTTAAGAACCAGGCCGGGCGCCACAGGGCGAGAGGTGATGCGCAGCCTTCTGCGACCACGGCGCAGATCTTTCCGGCGTCTTTTCCGAGCAGTCTCGCTTGCGGTTCGATTGCGGAGGGACCGCGTGGCTCATCTGCACGCCGCCTGGGCTCATACCCCGGCTAGCGTGGCGCGGATTGCCTGCCGATTGGCGGGCATTCCCTGGAGCATGGGTGCCCATGCCAAGGACATCCATCTCTCCAAGCGCAGTTCGCTTGCCAAGAAGATCGCAGCTGCCCGCTTCACTCTCACTTGCACACGCTCCAATCAGAAACTGCTCGAAGAGATCGGGGCACTGCGACAGGAAGGCCACCTTCGCCCCGAGGTCCTCATGCACTACCACGGGGTGGACACAACCTACTTCTCGCCACCGGCGGAAGCGCGCGCTAGCGCCTCGCACGGCACGCATAGCCCCCTCATCCTCTCTGTCGGGCGCTTGGTGCCCAAGAAGGGCTTCGACCTTCTCATCGGTGCCGCAGCCCGTTTGCGGGAGAGGGGGGTGCCTTTCAGCATGGAGATTGTGGGAGAGGGGGCGCTGCGCCGCGTCCTGGAGCGCCAGATCCGTTCGCTGGCCCTGGAGGAAATGGTCGTCCTGAAAGGCATGTTGGTTTGGGAGGAAGTCCGATCGGCCTATGAAAGAGCAACCTGCATGGCGTTGGCATCTCGCGTTACGCCCGATGGTGATCGGGATGGAATCGCCAACACGCTCGCAGAGGCTATGGCCTGCGGCGTGCCTGTGGTTGCGACACGCCTGCCCTCGATTCAGGAGATCATTATCGATGGCGAGACCGGCCTGCTGGTCCCAGCCGAAGATGAAGAGGCCTTGGCCGATGCCCTAGAGAAGCTCCTGCAGAACCCCTCCCGGCAGCGCAGCCTGGGCCGGGCGGCACGCAAGTGGATCTGCCGGGAGTTCGATGAGAGGTACTGGGGGGCGCACACGGCTGCGCGGCTTGAGAGAAGC
>JAGMDA010000197.1 GCA_023128935.1 Candidatus Eiseniibacteriota bacterium
AGGGCCATCTGCGTTGCTTTTATTCGTCTACCGGACTCGTTGCATTGTCGCGCGATGCCGACACACTGCAGGTTATCGAAGGCAGCGAACCGCTCAGAGTGGATTTCCTTCTCGGAGGTCTACGTGTGCGCCTTGGCCTTCCGGAAGGTCTAGAGGGCCGGAGGGTGTATCTCTCGATCGCTCAGGAGGATTCAACATTATCCGGAGGTTGGAGAGAGGTTGCGCGCAATGTGCCGGCCACTGTCGAGCAGGGCATCGCGGAGTTTGTCTGCCCGGCACTGCCTCCAGGGATCTATGCCATGCATCTGGATGCCCGGAACTCAGAGGAAATCTGGCTGCCTTCGGCACGCACTCCCCACGAGGCGGACACTGTCACGGTTGTGGCCGGGAAGATGGCCGCATACGAGTTGAGTCTGGCGACATCAGGCGCGCGCATGACTGGTGAGATCGTAGGCAGTTGGCAGGAGATGGGACTGGAGCATCCGCAGGTCTTTCTCGTTGACGCAGACTCGACAATTGTAGCAAAGACGCAAACCGACTGCTTTGGGAACTTCATCTTTGACCTGCTCGTCCCCACAAGGGCCCGGGTTCTGGCGGTCATCAGGTGCTGGTTTACTCGATGGATCGGGGGTGAGAGTTTTGAGGAAGCCGAGGAGTTCGATCTCCAACTGGGAGAGGAGATCTCTGGCATCCGCTTGGTGGAGAGCGGCCTGCTCCTCGAGGCTCCGGCGGACGGCATCCTAGATATGTGGAGAATGCAGGCCGAA
Source organism: Candidatus Eiseniibacteriota bacterium (assembly GCA_023128935.1). GTDB lineage: Bacteria > Eisenbacteria > RBG-16-71-46 > CAIMUX01 > WJJG01 > DAOVQB01. The sequence continues at coordinate 768 of JAGMDA010000197.1, forward strand.
GTGGTCCACGCAGACGATCTCACACCTGTCTGGCAGTTCAGCGCATGCTTTCTGCTCAGCCAAACCAACCTTGTTCCGATTCCGAACCTCACTCCGGGGGATTACATCATCCGTCTGTCTCCGATAGAGTTCTTCAGTTCGCGCTGGCTATCACAGTGGTACGACCGGGCTGAAAGCCCTGAGCAGGCAACCATCATATCCATTCTGCAAGCAGGAGAGGTGGTTCCGATCACACTGCACATGGAGAGCGGCGGGACTATTCAGGGTACTGTCACCCGGTCCTGTGGGGACGAGCCTGAGTTCACCTGGATTTGCGCGACGACCGCAGATTCGGAGGAGCATCTCGGGGCGACAATGCTGACCAGCCCAAGGGATGTGCAGTCAGAGGCCGCTTTCACGCTGCGCGGATTGCCAAATGGCGATTACAAGATTGGGTGCTGGGTATGCGGCCTCTACGATCCCGACTGCCCCCCGGCGAGTGTGACCTGGTATCCGGGCACTCCCAACTGGAGTGCTGCCACGGTGGTGGCGATTCGGGACCACGAGGACGTCTCGGGGATTGATTTTGAGATCCTTTAGGTGGTGCCGAGGCCGAGGGGCCGACGCCCATCTAGCCGGAGTGAAGCTCCTTGATCGCTCACCGTGAACCGCATCTTCTGCGGAGGGCGGGGGACTCGAACCCCCAAGCGGTCGCCCGCGGCGGATTTCAAATCCGCTGCCTTACCAATTAGACTAGCCCTCCGGTGGAGGCCGTGCGGCTCCCTAATTGATGCCTAGCACGCCGCGCTGCGTCTAGGATGCAGCGGCGCAGCCAGGCAGTGCCTTTGAGATCCGCACCATTATGGCCAAAGACTGGCCTGCCCGTCAATCTTCGCCCCCATGGCGAGATTGCACCGGTTCCCGGCAAGTTGGTAGACTGCGGCCTCGAACTGGGCAACGCAGGGAGCAGGGGAATCAGAGGAGCCAAGTCATGAACGATCGCCCGATCGCGGTAACCACGGTGATACCTCGGAGGGCTCGCTCCTTCGTGATACCTCGGAGGGCCCAATCCTTCATGATGCCGCGGAGGATCCGCTCCCTCGTGAAGATCGGGCTCTGGCTGCTGATGGCCGCTTGGGTGTCCTCTTGCTCGGAGACGCAGCGGCCTTTGGAGTGGGAAGAGGCCGTGCGCGGAGGGCTCGATGCGTCACCGATCACGGTGGACGCGGACACGCTGGTCGTGGCAAGCGCGAGCTATCATGAGCCCGTGTGGACTGGTATCTCCTCCTACTTCCTGGTTGGCCACCTTGAACAATCCAACCTGGCGCTCGGAGCGATCACGGCTCAGGCCTATCTAAAGTGGGATGTGAGCGATCTGCCCGAGGGCGAGATCCTGTCAGCCCACCTCGAGTTCGTTCTGCGCGATTACGAGCGAACGCCCTCCGAGGGACCGGATCTATTCAATCTGGAGCTGTTTGCGGTCACGGATTCCTGGTGTGAGGACAGCTTGGGAATAGCCGCTCCTGCCTCTTATGGAACCCAGGTGGGCAGGAGTGGATCGATCGATGTCACGAACATGCCCGGCTTCCCCGATTTCCCCGAGTCGACCGATGCGGTGCTCTCAGCCAATGACTTCATTCTGGCAGAGCTGCCAGCATTGGTCGATCAGTGGCGGGGGGATGAGTCTGCGAACAACGGTCTCGTCATCGTTCCCGCTCGCACCGACCCCGGTGAGGGTTTCTTGCGTTTTGTGAGTAGTGAGGGAGATCCGCGGGACCAGACGACCGAGATCAGCACTCCTGCACTGGTTGTCGAGATTGCGGCCGCTGACGGTGACACGATAATCACACTGGAGGCCACAGAGGATGGCTATGCTGTCTTTGCTGAGGATGAAGACCTAGGTGCGTCCTTGTGTCTAGGCGATGACGAGGATCTCATCCTGAGCGCGGGCTATGCACGGCGCATCATCCTGGCGCTCGATCTCTCGGACCCCCAAGTCTTTCCTCCCGGCATTGCTGTTCATCAAGCCGTGCTGCAGCTCACTGTGGAGCCTGATGCTGATTGGATTCTGGATCCCGACAAGGAACTCACCGTCCGCGTGCATGAATCGGACGCAGTCTGGTCTGAGGGCGATCTGCCCGAGACCATAGAGATCGATGTGGAGTCGATCTCTTCTGCTGTCCTGACTGGTGACAGCACTACAGTGGAGCTCGACATCCTGGATCCCGTGCAGAAGATGCTGGAGGGATCGGATGTGAGCCTGGTGCTGCGGTGCGCCTTGGAACCGGATTTTTTCCGAACGCTACTCGTCAAGGGTCGCTGCGCCGCGGATGGTCGACCTAGAGTGCGCATTGTCTATACATGCCCGGGGACGGGGCGGCTCGGCCCTTGGCCGGAGGAGGAGTGATTCGCGTGGAAGCACC
>JAGMDA010000198.1 GCA_023128935.1 Candidatus Eiseniibacteriota bacterium
TGACACGGGTTCACTGAATATTTACGTTCCAGAAACAGGACAGATGCTGGAATCCGCAAGACTCAGCCCGGGGAGAAGATAGCCCACCATGCGGCATTTTGTCCAGGGGGACGTAAATTTTTTTGACAGTTCAGCCTTAGAACAATTCGGCCCCGCCATGCAGGATGCCTGTATGTAGCTTGCTTCCCAGTATGCACTTGTGCACCTGACCAACTCGCTGGTGACCGGGCCGCGTGTCCCCGGGCGAGATTCGATGCGGTAGAGTGTTGCTGGGGCTGACAGTCAGGGATCCTCACGGTCGTAAATACAATGACTTACGAGTGGCACGGAAATTGCGCACAATACATATGTTGAGGTGTATTCAGTACCTGTGAGGAAGCTCGTGATGAAACAATTTTGCACTTTACTTGTATCTTGCGGGCTGATTCTCTGCTCGGCCATGCTCGGGACGGCAAATGCAATACCGCTCCTGCAGTGCTACATTCCGGATGCCACGTGGGATGACGAAACGGAGACTTGGTTCACGACCTTGCCCGTATTCGACCTATGGGTCGTCGGGAACCTGGGCCACCCGGGTGTGGGGCCCGACGGTATCCTCGATGTCCACATGGCCGCAGCGTACTGGTCAGAAGAAGGCCTTGCAGGCCTTCTTGGCGGAAGCGGGGAGATAAGCATCGCCGTTTCGTCCGCAGAGAACCATACGATCCCGGATCCGGCGTTCGATTGGAACGATCCGTTCGGCACGCAGGTTGCCCAGATAGACGGAGCTGTCCCCATCATGGAAACTGGAGATCCGCTTCCGACACATGGGGTCTATGGCCCGGGCGTCATGTTCGATCAGTTCTATCTGGGGAACTTCAATGGAGGGGGGCTGGGCTTCCCCGACCGGGAGCCCATCGCAGACTTCTATGGGCCAGGCCCACACACTTACGATGGTTGGGGGCAGATCAACGAGTACACTGTTACGCTTACGGGTTTCCCGTTGGCCTCCGAAGGAGGGAAGGGCGTTTTCTTTGATGTGTACAATCACATCAGTGCGGAGCGGAAGTCCACCTTTGGTCCCTTCTCCCACAATGCGGGGGCCATGCCCGTTCCCGAACCTACCACGCTCTTGGTGCTCGGGCTCGGGTTGTTTGGTGCCGGTGGCCTGAGGCTGCTTCGCCGGAGGGACGGTTGACGGCACAGTAAGTCGTTGAGCACAGCTCAAAGCAAGGTATTCGAAGGCCGGGCCAGGTGCCCGGCCTTTTCGGCTACAACGCAGAACACGCCCGACTCGGGTCCGCGACTGCCACAGGGCACATCATGAACTTCATCTTGCAGCCCTGGCAGCTTATCGTTCTCATTCCCGAACTTGGCGGCGAGTTCCTCGGCGATCTTGTCCTCGCCCCACTCGGGGTGGTCGTCCGACATGCGCTGGATGAAGCTGATATGCTTCTGGGCAATCCGGGCTTGGAGCGAGAAGTCCGGGCTAGGCAGCCCTGCGACCGGCAGGCGGATCGGCCGCCACGACTCGGTTGCAGCCCTCTTCCTTGGCCTGGCGAAGCGCCTCATCCGCCCGGGCAATGAACTCTTCAGTCTGTTCGCCGGGAGCGCACTGCGTGACACCGGCTGAGATGGTGATGGTTACTTCACCAGCCTGGGTGGAGATCGGATGCTTGATCAACCCGTCGCGCACCCCATTGGCAGCCTTGAATGCGGCATCCATCGGTGCTTGGCAGAGCAGGACGGCGAACTCCTCGCCGCCGTAGCGGGCGATGAAGTCGGTCTTGCGGAAGAAACCCTTGATTAGTCGATTCGCCAGCTCTACCAGAACGTCATCGCAGACCTTCTGGCCATATGTTTCATTGGCCAACTTGAACTGATCGATGTCAATGAGGGCGAGGCTCAGGGGTTTCTGGAGCCGCTGGGCGAGACTGACTTCAGTGCGGATGCGATCGTCAAAGGCCCGCCGATCGTAGAGGGATGTCAGAGGATCCATTCTGGATTCCACTGTGGTGAAGTCAAGCTTGGCCTGGAGAATCCCGACCTGGTCTTCAAGGTTGCGAATGCGATCCTCGTCGCGCTTCTTCCGCAGCTCGAGGTGTCTGGAAATACTGGTCACGGCATGTGAGATGCGCTCGCGGATCTGCCGGATATCCTCAACCTCCACCGCCTGGCCCAATTTCTGAACGCTCTGCGTCATGTCTGCCGCGAAGGCCTGGTTTTCCTTACCGGCGCCTTCGATTTCGCCCGCGATGAGGCCAATGATCGTCTTGAGTTCCTCCTCTTTGTCCCCGATGTACTCCTTTTCCAGCTCACGTTGGGAGGCAATCAGTTCGATTGAGCGCTTGCGGAGAGAGTCCTCCTCGGGCGGCGACAATGGATCCTGATAGCGATCGACAATCTTGTGGATCTCGCCCTTGAAGAATCCGGGATGCAGCGACGGGCAGTTGATGGCGTGCTTCTGAGCAAGCTTGAGTAACCCGATGACCGTTTGCGTGAGCGATCCTGCGAGCAGCTGGGATGGATCCCATCCCTGGGGCGGTTTCCGCAGCTGAGCAGAACCGGCATGCGACCGGGATTGCTCCGTGAAGAGCCGCATGAACCACTTTATCACAGCGCATCCTTTCGCTGAAGCCGTGTGCCTACATCATCACAGTCTGGCTCGACGGAGCCTCCCCTGTGACTCATCGGCTGAGAGGGCAACATACTCAAGGGTTGTGCCCACGGATTGGGGCCATGCGGTGGCGCACGAAGGGGATTCCGGCTAGTAGTAGTACCAGATGGTTCGGTAGTCATGGATCTGCTCCCCGCGACCGGCCAGCTCCTCCAGGTAGTCGTAGATCGGAATGTCCACATAGTTGTAGGGAGGCATGGCGGAGATGTGCTTTTCCCAAGGATGGAACTCATAGACCCGTGAGCCGTCGGGCAGGATCATGACCATGTGGTGGTCCTGTCCTGCCCGCAGATGGTTCTTCCCCAGTTTGGGCACATTGAATACAGGTTCATCGGTGCGGTCGAGACCCGGGAGCAGGCGGGCCTCTTCCTTGCGCTCCTGCAGGATCCTGGCGATGGGAACCATATAGCTGCGGGTCTCTGACTTGCCCTTCATGTTGAAGTTGTAATAGGGATCCACGCCGATTGATTTGAGCAACCGCCGCAGCTTGGCGCTCTCGAAGCGGCGCGAATTCTCCACCGTGAAAACCTGCTGATTGTAAACACCGATCCCCTTGCGCGCGATTTTCTGCACAGCGTCCCGGGCTTCCGGCGTCACCTCGTAGGGGTGGATGAAGTGCGTGACGACCGCGATCTCTCGCTTCCCGGGTTCGTGATACCAGGACAGGATCTCTGCCAGGCGGTCTGTCCACCGGAACGGCAAGACAACCGGGGTTCGCGTGCCCAACCGGATGCGGTAGATCTGCGGCTTGGCTGCCAGCGATTCCAGAAGGCGCTCGATGTCTTCATCCGGCATCACGCCTGGATCACCACCGGTAATCAGGACGTCACCTACCTCTGGATGCTGATCCAGCCATGCCAGCGCTTCCTGCAGCACATGCTCTGGCGCCATGGCATCCGGGGCCAGGCATTCTTCGATCTCCCAGTTCCGTTGGCAGTAGACGCAGATTTGAGAGCAGGTGTTGAAAGGTTTGAGGATCGCGATGATCGGGTAGCGGCGCGTAATCAGATCCGTGGGGGAAGTGTCGTGCTCGCCCATGAAGTCAAAGGCCAGCGAGCGCCTGCTGCGGTTGGCGGCCATCTTGTCGACATACTCCGCCGGCGGAATGACCTGGGCACGAATCGCGTGATCATGACCGATCGAGAGCGCACGATCCATCAGACTTAGGTAATAAGGGGTGACTCCAAAGGGGATCCGGTTTGCGATGGCCTTGGCGATCGTTTCCTGTCGGCCATTGCCCAGTTCCACCAAGTCACTCAACACAGCGCCGTCCTTGATCACATGCTCAACCTGCCAGTTCCAGTCGTACCAGTCCTCCTCTGTGGCCTTGAAGTAGCGTAGGATGCGCTTGCGGTTCTCACACCGCCATCCTATGACCTCATCCATCATTCCCGAGGGGTATTTTAGGAAGTACTTGTTGACCACTGCCGCCATTTCATCGAGATGATCTGAACGCTCAGTGGCTGCTTCCCGGCCCTGGAGGCGCAGGAAATTTGGGATGCTGCGGCGCACACCCTCGTGTTCGCGGTAGATGTTGGAGCGCCCGGCCACACCCCGGAAGATGTGGATGAATTCCAAGAGGAATCCGGCCGAGACCTGCTGCGTCAACTCAGCACGCCTGTCTTGGGCAAGCTTCCACAGGCAGTCAAGTGGGCTGAACTCGTTGCGCATTTCATTGATGGGCCCGATGATGGATCGGAAGACGCGCACGCACTCACGAACTGTGGATTTCTCCAGGATGTGAAAGTCGTTGTCCAGGGCAAAGACCTCGCGCTCGCAGCGTTCCAAGTACTGGCGCACAGCCTCGCGCGCGCCCTCCAGATCCGTAGCCTCTTTCAGGATCCGGTGCAGTTCGGGATTGGCCTCCCACAGGTCACCCAGATACTTGCCATAATCGACTACAAAACGTGGCCGTTCTTCCTCCAGCACCTCGGTGATTACATCCCCCGAGACGATCTTAAAGCCCTGCTGGTCCTGGGCTTCCATTTGGCCTTGTTTCTGACTCATCTTGGTCTTGTTCCTGGCTCATCGCTTCCTTGATGCTATCGGCACGCGTGCTCGGACCTTCAGGAGTACCGGGCGGCTGGGCTGGCCGCGATTGGCCAGTCTGCTGCTTTCGTTGCCGCAGGTCCTGTTCCAAGGGTTATCTAGGGTTGTCAAGGGATATCTATCGTAGGCGTTACGGACTGCTGGCTTTCATGGCCGCCAGCTCCCGCCAGTACTCGGCGGCGCGTTGCGGCTTCAGCCAGAATTCATATAGGAGACAGATCCGCTCCAGAGTATTCCGCTTCTCCTCCGGTGTCGTGGCATGTCTTCTCAATGGGTAGTCCTTCGCAAGTGCGAGATGACTCGAGAGCATTCGCGATCACTAGAAATCACGCAAGATCACTCGAAATCACTCACGATCCCTCGAGAACACGCTTGAGCAGCCGCCCGTCTAACTTCTTATCATGCCAGAGCTTATG
>JAGMDA010000199.1 GCA_023128935.1 Candidatus Eiseniibacteriota bacterium
TTTCAACTGAGATTAGCATTCCCTCATATATGAGGAAGCTAGTATGACTCGGGGTTTCTTGAAGGGGGACCTGAAGAACAATGTGAGGTTTTCGTCTCCGGCTGTCCTGGCAGGTATCGCTTTCCTCGTTGTCAGTCTCGTGAGCTCCTTGCTCCTTGCACTGGGCCATTTCGGCGCGCTTAGCGTACCCGGCTGTGGAGCGAACAGCCCTTGCGCTGAGGCTGCAGCCAGCACCTGGGGCAAAATCCCCGTGATCGACTGGCCGGTTGCCTTCCTTGGCTTTGCCTATTTTGCCGGTGTGTTTGCCGCGTATCTGGGCATGGTCGGTGGTGTAACATCGGTATTCCGAGCCGTTGTGAGCATGGGCGCATTGATCTCTCTCGGTTTCATGCTTGTCATCCTCATCGAAGGCTATAATTGTACCTATTGTATTATCTCCCATGCAGGGAACTTCGCCTTCTGGATCCTCGTGGAGAGATCACGCCGCGTTGCCTTGACTGCCTCCATGGCTTCCTGGCGCCCCATTGTCAGGATCGCACTGGTCTTCTCTCTCGTCTCAGTGGCGCTTGGCCTGGTTGAATGGCGTGAGAGGAGAGTCATTGAATCTCAACTAGAGCGGGAACTGACTGCATCGATGGTTCAGATCATCGCTGCTGCAAGAGATAAGGCCGGGGCTGCGGCACCCTCCTCAGTCGGTAGTGGGATGGCCGGTGAGGACGGCAGCGCGGGCAATGCTGCCCGGTCTGTCCCAGAAATGGACACTACCGAGACTGCTGAAGGACTGCAGCTGGGGACTGAGCGTCCCTGGACGGGTGGATTCCGAGGACGCTATCTGTATGGACCGGAAGTTGCGCCGATTCGTCTTGTCATTATTACCGACTATCAGTGTATCCAGTGCCGGCGGACTGAAGAAGAGGCCCGGGAGATGCTTGAAGGCCGGCAAGATGTGTCGCTGTCGATCAAGCACTTCCCGATGAATTCGGACTGCAACGATCACTTCGGCAGGCGTATGCACCCGAACGCCTGTTGGGCCGCCAGAGCGGCTGAAGCGGCAGGGATCCTGGGCGGCCATGAAGGCTTTTGGAAAATGCACTTCTGGCTCTTTGAGCATCGTGGCAGTTTCACCAACGAGGAGCTGACCGCAGGTCTTCGTGAATTCGGTTTCGACCGCAGCGAGTTCATCGCGACCATGACCAGTGATGAGACCATGGCTCGCATCCAAGCTGATATTGAGGAAGGTGTATGGCTTGGACTCCACTACACGCCTATGGTATTCATCAACGGTGTTCAGCTAAAAGGCATCACTGCACATAACGCGGTTCCCCGAGCCGTGGCCCAACTGGCGGCGGACAATCCGCTCGCCATGACGCACGATCTTGATCAACCCCCGCCCGCATCCGAGAAGTATATCTCCGATTGGCGCGACAGTCCGCTCCAGCGGATTCCACCCGATCGACATCCATGGATCAAGGGACCGCGAGATGCGAGCATCAAGATTGTGATGTGGGGCGACTACCAGGAGCCGAACTCGGCAAAGGCGAATGGTCTTATTGAAGGGATTATTGCCGGACAGCCCACTGTGTCCTATGCCTTCCGCCAGTTTCCAGTCAATCAAGCGTGCAATCCGGTGACACCCGTGGACAAGCACCCTCTGGCCTGTCGCGCTGCACAAGCCGCCGAGGCTGCCGGGGTGCTGGGGGGCACGGAAGGTTACTGGAAGATGCATACGTGGCTAATGCATAGCCAAGAGCAATTTGGTGACGAAGCGCTTCGGGAGGCTGCCGCCGGCATGGGCTTCGACCCTGTTGCACTGTTTGCAGCCATGGAGGATACCGTAGTGGGTGAAGCGATTGAGGAGGATTGCCGGGCGGGAATGGATCTTGGATTGGAGAGCATCCCATTGATTATGATCAACGGTAGACGGGTTCCCAGATGGCAGAGAGAGGGCGACAATGTCCTGGAACGGATTATCAGCGAGGCTCAGGCAGACGCAGACCGATAGGGAGCTGAGTCGGACGCAGGTCAGTAGGTAGTACTCCCCTCACTCCAGATAGCCCAATGATTTGAGCTTCTCCATCAGTTCCTCGTCCATCCCGGCTGGCTGCTCCAGCGGTGCGCAAGCAGCTTCGGAAGGGACGGGATAGGTTGCCACCCGAACGTTCTCGAGGGAAAGTCCCTCCAGAGCAGGCCGTCCTGTCCAGAGTGGCGAGACGGGAAGGGCCAACAGGGCTGCGATCGTGGGGGCCACATCAAGGATGTGAAGTGAGTCCGCCCTGCTGGCGCGTTCCGCCGCAGGGCCGACCAGCAGGTAGATGCCGTCCAGCTGATGCTGTCCAGACCAGTGCGCCCACGGGCGATCGCGGAACAGCTTCTCAAACGGATACTCCTTGCCGTTCAGGACGACGCGGGGTTTTTCGGGGATGAGGACTCGCGGAACCATGGTCAGGCAGAGGGATTCCTGCTCGCGCGCGACGGAAAGGAAGGGCTCATGTTCCCCAACCAGGTGAACATCCTTCAGAATCGGCTCCAGTCGGGCCAACAGGCGTTCCCTTTCCACCGGGCGGGGGTCTAGTGGACGCAGAAAAGCCTCATGGCCCTGATTCATACCCGAGAGGCTGCTGGATAGGCCAAGGGCCTCAATTAGGTTCAGCGTGCGAATCCGGATGTACTTGCCCGCGATCTTCAAGCTTGAAGCCTGGAACCCGTGGTCGGAAACGAATACCATGTTTGCATCCTCGGGCACTGTCGCGAGTATCTTCCCAAGGCCTCGATCAAACTCCGCGTAGACATCGTCGATGACGCCTCCATAGCGGGCCCGGTCGTCCTCCGTCACCTCGTCAAACCCCTCGGGGTGCAGGTATTTCCAGAACCGGTGGGAGACCTGATCGGTTTGGTTGAACAGGACTGCCACGAACTCCGCCCCGCGCGTACGGATCAGCTCGGCACTGATATCTGCCAGCAGGGCCGTGGAAAGCATCCTGTCTTGCCAGAATCTGTCAAGGTGTTGGTTCGGATACATCTTACGTGCGATGAGTTCCCCCAAAGCTATCCGCAATGTCGATAGTCGCACACCGGCGCGCCATGCATCGAGCCCCGCGGAGAAATAGGTGCTGAAGCTAACGCGATGTCCTTCCCGTTCGGCAGTGCGCTCGCGTATGAGGATCCGATGGTAAAAAGAGTACTCGGGAGGGAAGGTCTGGTCGTCAGGAGCCATCATACTCGGAATGATGAAGTCCACGTCCTTCAAGCCAGGTTCGGGAGGCCAAGTGAAATACCATCCCACCAGGCCAAATGATCGGTGCTCGCTCTTGAGTTGGTCCCAGAGTGTGCCGACGCGAAAGTCGCTCTTGTGGGCAGAGAAATCCATGATGCCGTGGACCTCGGGGGTGCATCCGGTAGCGACACTGCTCCAAACTCGTGGTGAGAGCATGTGCGGGAGCGAGCGCAGACGCGCTCGGTGGCCCCTGGCCAGGAGCTTGGCGAAGTTGGGCATCCTGCCAGCGGAAACCAAGGGATCGATGCGATCCCAGGTGGCACCATCGATGCCGACCAGGAGGACCCTGGGACCGTCTACGTTGCGCCCGGGTCCTGGCCAGAAAAGCACCGCAGCGGTCAGCAGGATTGACGCGCCAAGGGAGACCCGGGGGCGTGGCCTGCAACCGGCATGCACAGCGACCAAGATGGCCAAGAATCCACTGAAAAGGGGCACGAGCCAGAGCAGCATACTGTCGGATGAATCGCATGTGACTAGTGTCCAGAAAAGCGGCAGCAGCACAGCCAGGCCAACCCCGGCTCCGGGTCGCATTTTCCTCAGCAGCAGGATCGCGATGGCGGGCAGCAAGAAGAAAAACCCCAAGGTTGTCCCGATCTCATCCAATGTAGGTGGTGTCGCCAGGCGGACAGCTGCCGCTGAGGCGGAGCCGCTCAGGGAGATGAGTAGGATCCAGAATGAGGCAGATCCCTCCCAGGATGCTTTTCCATCGATGGCTGTTCGATCTTGTTTCATCGGTTCCCTCCAGGCGGGGCATTCTATCTCATTTTCGGCTGCCAGGGGCTCAATAGTGAACCGTGCGGACGTAAGGGCCAGCGGTCTGGAACCGAAGTCCATCAAGTTCTTGGAGTTACCTGCCGTTGAAAGGAGTAGTGGGGAGCGCCGGTAAGCAGGGTAGCCCATATCTGTTATCCCGATCATGAGCGGCAGAGGTACAGACAGCCCTCTCGCGGAGGGTTGCGAGCTGATATCGGGCCCCGCTGACGATGGACCCAATACGGGTTTCCGAACGCTTCCAGGAGCCTAGGGGACTCGCAGCAAGGGGAAGTCAATGGGAATGCTACGACGGATCGGCCTGACTGCTCTTATGCTCGCGGGCTTCGCGCAAGCGGGCTTCGCGCAAGCCCAGGAGCAGAGTTATCTGACCATGAGCCTAGAGGAGCTGCTCGACGTCCGCGTCACCTCCGTGAGCAAGACGGAGAAAGCGATCCGGGACGCACCGGTGATGGCCTTCGTCATCACCCGGTCGATGATCCAGCAGCGTCACCATCACGACCTACTGGATCTGTTGGCCGACCTACCTGGTATCCATGTGGTCGACTTTGCCAGCGCAGAACATGCGAGTAGCGAGATCTTCGTGCGCGGGGTCTCTGCCAATAGGAAACTGCTCATCCTGGTCGATGGACATAAGATCAATCCGCCCACTGGCGAGCCATTTACCTTCTTGCGGAACATCCCGCTCGCTTGCGTTCAGCAGGTGGAGTTCAGCTACGGATCCTCCTCTTCACTCTATGGCGCTGATGCTATGGCCGGCATCGTCAACATTGTTACGCGCACGGGAGATCATTCCCCGCCGACTCGGCTGGAGCTTTCCGCAGGTACACACGGGACTGGAGAGGTTCAGCTCTCCATCGGCCACCGGTTCCCCAGCGGTGTGGGGTTTGCCGTTTCCGGCAAGTATCACGAATCCGATGTCGAGGATCTGCCGGAGCATTTTCCGGATGTGTTCCGTGGATACGATGTCGATCTCTCAGAACACAGTCACAACCTTCACATCAAGGCCGAATACAAGGGATTACACCTCAGCTACTACAGGCTCCGTGGCAGCCGGAACAACGCTATTTCATTCCGGCCGGATCTCTACGATTACTCCGGGGATTGTGTGTGGCAGGTCCTCAACCAGTTCTACACGCTCGACTACGATTGGGATATCGCACAGCACTGGAGCACCAAGACGCTGATTGCCCACAGTAGCACGGAGCTGAGGCCGCCCTCCACCTACACGACGGATTTCTTGGGTTATGGATACACGCCGCACTATTTCGACTGGGAAGGCAGATCGACGAGATTCGCTCAGGAACTCCACTGCAACTGGGAGCCGGTGTGCCTGGTCCTTGGTGGGGAGATCGAGAATTTCGAATCAACGCCCAAGACCGAGCTCGACAATCCCCTGGGGGAGTATAATCTGGACTACGAGAACTGGGGGCTCTTCTCCCAGGCAGAGTATGAGCCGAATGAGAGCCTCGAGTTCACCGCCGGACTCCGCTACGATCACAGTTCGCGCTATGAAGAGGTGTGGAATCCGCGCCTGGGCGCCGTCTACAAACCGTCCTCCCGCGTCCGCCTGCGGGGCAACTGGGGCACTTCCTA
>JAGMDA010000002.1 GCA_023128935.1 Candidatus Eiseniibacteriota bacterium
TCGTTGTAGACTCCTTCGCGTAGCGGGTCTTCAGGCCCTCGGCATGTGCTACCGATGGCCCCAGATCGAGCCCCAGCTTCGCAAGGAGTCCGCCCAGCGCCGTCGTTCCCGAGGCAGCTAGGAACACCCTCCTCGAAAGCTTCATATCGCTCCCCCTCGTTAGGTCAATTCCCCAAACCTATGAGTACAGCTCGCACCCAGCGGGAACGAACTGCGCGAGCCCTAATTCACCGGCGACGGGCCAGCTGGGGCACTGCCGGTCATGCTTCCCTGCCGGAAATCCTCCTTTTCGGCGAGGATGCACAGGTGAAGGGTGCCCACATCCTCTATCAGGAAGTCCACCCGGCTGTCCTCAGGCAGCTTCCGTTCATCGAGCGCCCGCAGGTAGCCGCGGCAGACTTCACACACGTCGATCCTGTAAGGATCCGCGCCTTCGATGGTGAGAAAACCCAACTTCACTTGGTCGCGATTCAGGCAGAAGGCACAGGTTAGCCGGGGGAATACCCACTGTAGATTGCACAGGTCACACCACAGGAAACGGCGGCCCTCCTCGCGTTCATAGCGGCCCATGCGCGGCGGGCCACCGCAGGCGGGGCAGCCTGCGGACAGGGGATCCCGCGATTCGAACGCCGGGTGCCCGGCGATTATTTCACCCCAGCGATGGAAGAAGGGCTTCGCCAACTGGCGACCAGTCCACTCGAGAACGCCTACCTCCAAGCCAGAGTCCACTGCAAGAGCCTCGAGCTGGCCTTGATCACCTTTCCAGGAGGCTGTGAACCAGCGCGCCAGCTTCTGCTCACCCTGGTTACAATCCATCCTCGCCAGCCAGCGGGAGAGATCGCCCGCTGCGGGCAGGATTGACTGGGTGGCTGCGAGGAACTGGGTCAGTGCCTTTGATAGCAAGGTGGTCTGGGGGAGAGGGTCGAGCACCGTGACGAGTGTGGAACCCGACTCGAGGACCTCTGTCAAGATCGAAGGATCAGGCTTTGGCTCTGGATAACATGAACGGATCTCACCTGTGAGCGATTGCCGCCAATCCAGCAGCCGCGACTCGAGCGCCAGGAGTTCCGGCGAGATCCCCTCTTTGCCATCAAGACTGGCCAGCGCGTTTGCAGTTGGCCTAGTGCTCACAGCCGCCCCTCCCCAGTGGGACCTCCGGGCAACGGACATCCCCAAATCACCCTTCCGAAAAACTCTCAAGGATGCTCAAAGGTTGGCGGTCGGATGTCAAGAGCAATAACCCTATCTGGCTGTGATGGAATAAGATGTCGGATTTGGCATCTTATCTTGCCGCCACAAAAAACTGCTGTGTTCACTAACCTAGACCCGCCATCTCCCCAGGCCTCAGGTATGATTTCCGTGGACGGGCTTGTAGATGCTCAGTTCCCGGGTTCCTTGATCTCGAAGGCCTTTCTAAAGGCCTTCTCCGCCGCAGCTAGCGCCTCGCGTTGAAGTGTCTCATAGCGCTTCATCATTGCCCGGCCCTCATGCGTCAGCGAGGTGCCGGAATCCGGGCCGCGGCCTGCATGTGACTCAATCAGCTGGATACCCAGACGCCTCTCTGAAAACCGGATCCTGGCCCAGAGCCCGCGGTAGGACATACC
>JAGMDA010000020.1 GCA_023128935.1 Candidatus Eiseniibacteriota bacterium
CATTCATCTCCTCCAGTGTGATCCCCAGTTCGGTGGCAGTCTGTGCGCGGTCGTTACCATAATACTGCAACATCCGGGCGATGTGCTCGCGCTGGACATCCTCCAGTTTGCGAGGCCGAAAGCCATCTTCGGGACCACGGTCCAGTGAAGCAATCTTACTGCGGATGTACGGCGGAAGTGAGTCTATCGTGATGATACTGCCCTCCTCGTTGACCACCGAGCCCTCAATAATGTTTCGCAGTTCTTGGATATTGTCTGGGAAGTCGTACTTGCGTAGGAAATCGAAGAATTCCCCGGAGAAACCAGTGATCTCCTTACCGATTTTCTTGAGGGCCTTCTTGAGAAAGAGATCCGCCAATAGAGGAAGGTCTTCCATGCGCTCGCGAAAGGGTGGAATTCTGACGGAGTTCACCATCAGATGATAGAGGAGATCGTCATGGAATCTGCCCTTATACGCCGGGTTCGTCAAGTCGCACGAAGATGCAACAATAAATCGCGCTTCGCTCTTGCGAATTTGAGTGGAGTTCTCCCTGTAGTACTCTCTGGTCTGGAGCACGCGCTTCAACCTCACTTGCATGGGTACGCTCAGGTGCTCTATCTCACCGAGGAAGAGTGTCCCGTCAATAACCTCCTCGAGAAAGCCAGGACGTTCCTCCCGGTCACCGCTCCAGACTCGGCCCTGGCCGAAGAGGGCCGATGAGAACCGGTCCGGGTCCTGTCCGGAGGCGTCGACCGCGACGAATGGCTTCTCCCGCCTCGGACTTGCGCGATGAATGGCGCGCGCAAGCATTTCCTTGCCGGTCCCTCGCTCCCCCCATATGAGAATATCCAGATCACTCGATGCCATTTTCTCAATCTGGTGCAGGAAACGGATCATCTCAGAATTCTGCGTCGGGAACAGCTCAAAGGCCTCAGCGAACGTGAGATCCTCACGTTTGAGCTCGATGGGCAGTTGACTAATCGAATGCCGCAGTTCCTGGTGCTCGAGAGCCGCACCGATAACTTCCAGGAGATGCTCTTCATCCACCGGCTTGGTCAAGTAGTCAAATGCACCAAGCTTCAAGGACTTGACGGCCAGATCCACGTCGCTCACACCAGTCAGAATGATCACCGGTGTCTTGATACCTCTCTCGTGCATCATCACGAGGATATCCATGCCGCTGACATTCGGCATGTCCATGTCCAGCAGGATAAGGTTGAACTCCTGCCTAGAGAGCAGGTCCGAGATCTCTCTCGAATCGTTGACCACCTTTGTCTCAAACTGCCCGGTCTGCATGAGGAAGACCATCAGGTAATTGGTCACCGCAATGTCGTCATCAACGATAAGGATCGTTGTCATGGTCGCTCTCCATCCTGATCGAATCCGTCCTCAAGACCGCAATACACCCGAACTCCAATCAGTGCAAATCGAATGCACTGGCTTTGGCCTACTGCTTATCATTACCCGGCGCCACCGCTGTTTCACTGGTTGACTTGACGGGAATCCTGATCACGAATGTGGTTCCAACCCCGAGTTCACTCTTGACCGAAATGCTTCCACCATGCTCTTCGATGATTCGGTAGGCAATCGGTAGACCCAGTCCCGTTCCTCCAGATGCTCGTTTAGTCGTGAAGAATGGATCGAAGATCTGCTTCTGTGTCTTCTCGTTCATCCCCTTGCCGTTGTCTTCCACTTCAATTACAATAGTGTCCTCTTCCATCCGGGTCCTGACAGTGATCAGCCCCTTTCTGTCATCGGGCATGGCCTGACTCGCATTCACTGTCAAATTTACCAACACCTGCTCTATCTTGTGCGAGTTCCCGGTAAAGGTTAGAACATCAGGATGCAGTTCCAGTTTGATCTCCGCATGCTTGTGTACTTCGTTGTGCACCAAACGTGTGCAGGCTTCAATTGCCGTGTTCACATCAACTTTGTCTATGAGTAGGCCTTCATCGCGGCGCGCGAAGCGCTTGAGGCCTTCCACGATTCCCTTGATCCGCTCTGAGCCGTGCGCCATATCATTGACCAGAACCATGACATGCTCCCTGAAAAACTTGTACGGAAGTCGAGCAATCTTCAGGTTCGGGTTACGCTCGAACTCAGCATCAACAAGGGGCAGCATGTCCTCCAAGGCCTGTTTGATGATCTTGACATTTCCTCTGATAAACTGGTTTGGGTTGTTGATTTCGTGTCCAATACCGCTGACCAGCTGCCCGAGCGAGGCGAGCTGATCAGCTTGCTGGAGTTGCTGCTCATAGGTCCTCTCCAGCGTAACATCGCGATAGAACTCAATGATGCCCTCTACCTCGTGGTTGGGATCGAATATCGGTAGGGCGTGAACGTCGAGATACCGGTCTCCATCCTTGACGGTGAGCGTGATCGGCGCTTTGTCATGCACGATCCTGGACAATCGACAATCCTTGCACGGCTTGTCCCGGTGGAAGAAGGATTCATAGCACTTGGCTCCTGCCAGCATCTCCGCGCGATTCGTCATCACCAGTCTGCGATCCCGATCTATCAGCGCCACATCGCCAGGGAAGGCAGTGAAGATAGTCTCAAGCCGCGTCTTGGATTCCTGCCAACCGCGGTTCAGGCGATCCAGGTATAGATTGGCCGTGTCCAGTTTTTGCCGCTGCTCTTCCATTTCCCTGGTGCGGGTCTCGATCTCCTTCTCGAGATCAGCGAAGCGCCGGCGGTAGTCCGCCTCTTCCTCCTCCTTGAGGGCTAGGTGCTGCGAGAGTTCCTTACGCTCAATAGCTAGACTGAGCATGCGGCCAATCTCACTCAGCATCTTCTGCTCTTCGGGCAAGAGTTGGACGTCACTATCGATATATCCGACGCGGATTTCGCCAGAGATCTCCTGATTCTCCACGAGCTTGGTGCTTAGGTAGTTCTCGCCTGTGAGTTCCTGGCCATACTCCTGCCCTTGGTAGACAGAGTAGACCACCACCTGCTCGGGGTACTGCATCCCACGCCGCAGGAAGCCTGGCAGCTGAGTGAAGAACTCCCTAACGGAGCGCGATATTGCGATCCATTCCGCGACCGAATAGAGACAGGCCAACTCCTTGACGCGCTCGTCCTTGTCCGTTGCCGCGAAGCGGCTCAGGCCGTCTACCTGGGTGCCGAAGAAGAGAAAGACCTCGCCCTTACTGGTATCTGTATATCCGATTCTAAGGGGAATCGAACAGGATTTGGCATCCTTGGGCGTGAAGATAACGGTGCCACGAATATCTTCGCGGGCTTGGATCATCCCGGCACGAAAAGTCTGCAGTGAAGACTGAGCCAGGACTGTTGTCAGGGTTTCGCCGGCAAGGGCCAGCTCCTGGGGCCCGCATCCGCGACACAAAAGGCGGCTGGCGTGGAGGATCTTCTCATTACTGTCAGCGACCAGTAGGAAATCGAAATTGCCCTCGATGAATGTATACAGGTCTTCCAGTTTGATCATGGCCTATTCCTTCCGGAAGCTGTTGGAACCACCACGTGGTGCTCCGCTATTCTCGATAGCGCGTCAGATTGGAGCGTAGTCGCCGTCACTCCAGCGCGCTGCTGAGTAGTTCCGAATAGTGCGCAGCCTTTCAGTGAACCCTGAATCGCTCAGTGCCCACCGCGCGGATCTCCCGCTTGTAGCGACCTCCGTGTGTGAGTGCAGGGGGGATCGGCCTAGGTCTGGCCCGTACGTTGGGCGTGACGAGGTTGTCTTTTCCAGGCCACGCCCGCTGCTCTCCGGTGTTCCAATAGAAGGCGGCAAGTTCGCCCAGATGTTCTCGCACCCGGGAAGTGAGTTCCGTGGTGAGGCTCTCTGCAGAAGCCGAGGGCAACCTAACCCCAAACTGCTCGGCCAACCCCGCGAGCAGCTTCCATCCCGGAACACCCGATGGTGGTGGGATTGCTCGTGAGTACTCAATCAGGTGCCCCTCGAAGTTGCAGCGCGTCCCCTCCGTTTCCAGGTAGGTTGTACCGGGAAGCGTCACGTCGGCAAACCGGGTCGTTTCCGTGGCACACCAGTCCACTGCCGCAAGGAACTCAACATTGTGGAAGTAGGCCCCCGTCCGATTGTGCTCCATCGGGTCCTCCCCGATGATAATCGCTCCTCGGATCCTCCCATCGGCGAGCATGGCACGCAGCTCCTCGTGGGAAGAGGCGCCCGCAAACCCTATAGACGGCCGGCGTCCCGGCAGGAACCCTGGGTCGGCGCCCGTCACCTCCAATCCCGCCACATTGGCTGTTAACCTGGGCAGCAGCAAGTCGGCGTGCACGCCCGCTGTCCGCAGGAGCAGAAGGAAGTTGGCCAACGTCTCCATATCCCCTGACGCCTGGTCCTGCGGCCTATCTGGACTGTGAACAAAGACAACCCTCTTGGCATCCCCAAAAAGGGCCGCCGCTCTGTGAATGCTCTCCTCAGAGACGCCCGTCAGATCGGAGACAGTGCCAAGATCCCTCTCCAAGCTGGCAAGGAATTCATCGCCGCCCGGCATGCTCTGGGCCTTGTCAGGCGACAGCGTGCCATCCTCCAGAAGCACCTGCATGACGCCATTCCAGAGAACTGAGGCCCTGCCACGCATGGGATCCATCGACACGGCCGCTAGATGCAGATCGCTTGTATTGAGGATCGAGTTGGCGACGATCAGCTGCGCGCCTTTCTTTGCCGCCTGGATGATCTCAACGGAAAGGATCAAGTGGTCTGCTTCAGTGCTCGTGTTGTTGCAGACGATCAGATCGGCATCCGCAAGCACCGAGCGGTCAGCCGTCGAGGCCGTGAAACCAAAGGATTGATCCAGGATGCCCGCATCCTTCCCCACCTCCAAGGCCGCCAAGGAGCCAATATTGTTTGTGCCCAGGCCCTCCCGTGCAATCCGGCTGGCTATGTAGAGTTCTTCATTGCTCAACGCTGGCGAGGCAAAGACGGCGACTGATTCCCGGCCATGCTTCGCCACAACCTCCTTCATGCCGTCCACGATTCTTTGGTATGCCTCGGGAAGAGCAACCTCCTCCGACGCGCTACCCGAACGCACCAACGGGGCCGTCAGTCTCTTCCGTTTAATAAAGCGTTCATAACCGAAACGGCCATAACGACAGAGGTACTCGCCAGGTACACCCGAGGGACCGATGAAGTAGCGGTTGTCTCCAAAGCGCTTGACGGTTATTGCGCATCCGATGGAGCAGGAAGCGCAATGGGTTGCCACATTGTCCGTCGCCAACGCAGCCCGCCCCGGAAACGGATACTTGATGGTCAATGCACCCGTGGGACAGGCATCAACGCAATTCCCGCAGCTGATACAACTGGTCTGGACCAGCGGGTCATTCATGGCCGGGCGCATCTCGGTCCGGAAGCCCCGGCCCACCAATCCCAGTGCGGCAATGGGTAGGACACGCGCGCATGTGCGGATGCAGCGAGAACACAGAACACACTTGTTTGGATCGTAGACGATGTATGGGTGACGGCTGTCAACCTTGTGCTTCCTGACATAGCCGGAGAACTCGTCCATGTCGACACCGTATTCCTGGGCGTATAACCTGAGGGCACAGTCGTCATAGCGGACACAACCGCAGGAAAGGCATCGATCCACCTCGTGCGCCATGTCTTCTGGCTCGAAGCCGGTCGCAACCTCGTCGAAGCTACCCTGGCGCTCTTCCACATCGATCATGTGGACTGCGTGGCGCGGGCTCTCGGAGACCTCACCCAACTCCGCCTGGCCAGGTTTGGCCCAGAACTCCTTCGTCACCACAAATGGTTCGGACTCCAGCGCCTCACCGCTGAGGTAGCTGTGAATGGCCTGGGCCGCCCGTCGGCCATCGCGAATGGCATCAATCACTACCGTGGGGCCATCATCGGCAGCATCGCCTCCAGCGAAGATGCCTTCGATGTTTGTTTTCATCGTCTGGGTATCGACCTCGATCGTTTCCCAGCGGGAAATGCCGAGCTCTTTTCCCTGCACTGATCGAAGGCCGTCGAGCACCGGGGCCTGACCGATGGCCGAGACGGCAAGCTGGCAAGGAAGCTCGAACTCGGATCCCTCCAGCGGAATGGGACGACGGCGCCCGGACGCATCGGGTTCACCCAGCTTCATCCGGATACACTTGAGCGCCTTGAGCTTCCCTTTCTCGGAACTGATCCCAACCGGAGCAGCCAGCTCCATGATCTCGATGCCCTCTTCGAGGCAGTCCTCTATTTCCATCCGGTCGGCCGGCATTTCGGCCTTGGTCCTCCGATACAGGATGATGACCTTGTCGGCGCCGCACCGCCATGCTGTGCGCGCCGCATCCATGGCCGTGTTCCCGCCGCCCACGACAACAATTGTACCTGTCACTGGGTCGGGATGATCGGCCTTCTTCAGCAGGAACTCAGCCCCGGTAACAACGCCTTCGGTATCGAACTCGCCCTCCACACGCATCGGCTTTCCTGCCCAGCCGCCAACGGCGAGGAAGAGAGCCGCGTGGCGCTTCTTGAGTTCGTCGAGCGAGATGTCCTGGCCCACACGAACTCCATAGTTGATCTCGGCGCCAGTCCGGCAGATGTATTCCGCCTCCCTATCGAGCACATCGTCGGGCAGCCGGTAGGTAGGAATCCCATAGCGCAACATTCCGCCGCTGCGGCTCATCGCCTCATAGAGCACCGGCTTGTAGCCCTTCTTGCCCAAGAACCAAGCAGCCGTCAATCCCGCCGGGCCGGCGCCAACGATGCCGATCGTCTGACCGCGGGAGGGCTCACACTCGGGCTGTCCATCATAGATCCCTGGCGCATCAGTCACATAGCGCTTGACCGCGTTGATGCTGACGGCCTGGTCCACGTCCACGCGCCGGCAGACCACCTCGCACTTACGCACGCACACGCGGCCGCACACAGCAGGTAGCGGATTGGCTTCGCGGATGAGATCAACGGCCTTGCGAGTCTGCCCCATGCCGGCGAGAGCAATGTACCCTTGCGCATCCACTCCCGCTGGGCAACCGATCTTGCACGGAGAGATGCAGTCGGCGTAGTGGTTAGAGAGCAGCAGTTCCAGAGCCGTTTTTCGAGAGGCCATAATGCGCTCATTGCGCGTCTCTACCTCCATGCCGGGGGCGACCCTCGTAGCACAGGAGGGCACAAGATTCGGCCGGCCCTTGACCTCCACCACGCAGAGGAAACAGGAACCGTATGGCTCCAATTCATCTGAGTGGCAGAGCGTCGGAATATCATCGAGTTTCTGTTCCCGCACCACATCGAGAATGGTCTGGCCAGGCCTGGCAGCAATCTCCTGCCCGTTGATAGTAATCTTGATGGTTCCCATGCCCTCCTACCTTAGCTCTTGTACACAGCGCCGAAGTTGCAGCTTGTGATGCACCTGCTGCACTTAACACATTTGTCAGTGTTGATAACGTGGACTTTCTTGGGTTCCCCAGAGATTGCATCGACCGGGCAGTTCTTCGCACAGCTTGTACAGCCTACGCATTTCTCAGGATCAATGAAGAAATCCACCAGGGCTTCGCAGCTCTTTGCGGGACACTTGCGCTCATCGATATGGGCATCATACTCGTGGCGAAAATAACGAAGTGTAGTCAGAACAGGATTCGGCGCCGTCTGGCCGAGGCCACAGAGGCTGGCCTCCTTGATCTGAACAGAGAGTTTCTCAAGCTTCGCGATGTCGCCGGGACGTCCCTCGCCTTTGGTTATGCGCTCCAGAATCTCGAGCATCCTGAGTGTTCCGATGCGGCAGAAGGTACACTTACCACAGGACTCGCTCTGCGTGAACTCCAAGAAGAAACGGGCGATCTCTACCATGCATGTGGAGTCGTCCACGACAACCATGCCGCCTGATCCCATGATGGCGCCGGTCTGCGGAATGCTCTCGAAGTCAACGCGGGTATCACCTAGTTCACTTGGAATGCAGCCTCCGGACGGCCCACCCATCTGGACAGCCTTGAACTTCCGCCCCCCCTTGATGCCGCCGCCGATCTTGAACACCAGGTCGTTGATCGTGGTGCCCATGGGAACTTCGGCAAGCCCGCCATGTGCAACCTTGCCTGCCAGAGCGAAGACCTTGGTTCCAGGGCTCTGCTTGGTTCCAAACTTGGTGTATTCCGCCGCACCATTAACAATTATCCATGGTACATTGGCGTAAGTCTCCACGTTGTTGTTATTCGTAGGTTTCCGCCAGAGCCCCTTCTCCGCCGGAAATGGTGGCCGGATCCGCGGCATCCCACGCTCGCCCTCGATGGAAGCAAAGAGAGCGGTCTCTTCACCGCACACGAACGCGCCGGCGCCCTGCTTGATTTTCACATCGAAGTTGAAACCGGAACCAAGGATATTCTTGCCCAGGTAGCCTTTCTCTCTGGCGGCGGCAATCGCGATGTTGAGCCGCTTGATAGCCAGCGGATACTCGGCCCGGCAATATATGTAGCCAAAACCCGCGTTGATGGCGCGCGCACAGATGATCATCCCCTCTAGGACCGAATGGGGATCCCCCTCCAGCACGGAACGGTCCATGAACGCGCCGGGATCGCCCTCGTCGGCATTACAGACGACATACTTCGTCTCCCCGCTGTATCCGGCAGCAAAGGACCACTTGAGCCCGGTCGGAAAGCCCGCACCGCCACGCCCGCGCAGGCCGGAGGCCTTCATCTCCTCAATGATCGTCTCAGGCGTCATCTCAAGGAGGGCTTTGCGTAGACCATCGTAGCCGCCTGCGTCCACATAGTCCGCCAGCGACTCGGGATCGATGATGCCACAGTTCCTCAGCACAATCCGCTGTTGCGGAACCATGAACTCCGTCTCAGACCCCTCCGGAGGAGCATCTAGTGTCTCCTTGTACACCACATATTCAGCAATGACCTCGCTCCCACGGACGCTGCGCTCGAAGATCTCTACAGCCCGCTCGACACTGACGTTTCCATAGATCACCCGGCTCCCGTTCTGACGAATCTCCACCAAGGGTTCTCGATAGCACATCCCGATGCAACCCGTGATGCATAGTTCGCAGGAATCCGGTTCCGAGGAAACCAGCTCCTGGAGTTTTTCATGCACACCTTGAGCACCAGCCGATAGACCGCAGGTGCCCATTCCGACGAGCACTTTCTTCATCTGTGCACTCCAGCTTCCTTACAGGGCCTCCGGCTTCCTTACAGGGGCTCCGGCTTCCGATAGTGGGAATAAAGCCAACTCAGACTAGTGCCGACCATGAATCACAGTACTCAGGGCTCGCACAAGAATAACTTCCCATTTTCGCCGGTCCCGA
>JAGMDA010000200.1 GCA_023128935.1 Candidatus Eiseniibacteriota bacterium
CAAGGTCTATGAGCGTTGGGGTGTGATTGAAGACGGCGAGTTCGTGCACCTCCCGAATGAGGACCTCCGGCCCGAGAAGCTTGCCAGCTGTGAGATTGGGTGTGGACTGTTTCCCACGGACGATCTCCTTCTTGAGTTTGCGGCTTTCCACATCAACTGTGAAGATCAGATGCGCATCGCTTTCAAGGGACCGATTACGATCGATGGCAAGGATCTTCTGTACCAGACCAATGAGAACGTAGCCGAGTCGGAGATCTGGGGCCTTCACGTGGTCGCCGACCACCAGGTGACATCACGATTTCGGCTAGATGGCCACTACACATTCACGACTGGTAAGCAGGATGCGGCGGACGTCGATTCCACCGAGGTTGACCTTAACCACATGCCAAGGCATCTCCTTGAGGCCAACGCTACGATCACGCATCCGTGGGTAGAACTATGCCTTGAGAGCAACTGGTTTGATGGGATCACGACTCATGAACGGAACGCCAAATACGCAGGTTCTCGCATTTGGGGGCCCTGGACGTTCGATCTCACCCTGAGCAAGCACATAAATGTTGGCGCCGCTGACATGAGCTTGGCCTTGACGGTCAATAATCTATTCGATCGAGAGTATTACAAGGTCCCCAGCAGCGACGAGTTTTTCTTCTCTCTGCCGATGGTTGGGCAGTTGCGCCGGACGTTCCTGCTCACTCTGACCCTCGGGCGCTGATCGAGCATTGCCCACGCTTTCATCCTGGCGCCTTGCCCAAGGGGGCGCCGGGCTGTGGGTCCGCCCAGATCCACCATCGAGCCCCCCTCGGGAGAGGTACACGCCGCCCTTGATTCATGGAAAGCGTCAAGTCTCTGTATGTCAGGCATCCAATTGCCATTGGGTGACGTTTAGTGTAAACATTACCAGGTTCTGGTGTGCATACGTTTTTGGGAAAGGGAACGGAGAGTATCATGGATGCTAACTTGCAGAATACCAAGGTGATGGAAAGCTCCTCCGGCAGTGTTCCGGTGCGGGAGGAAATCGACAGGAAGCATCAGTGGGATCTCGCGGTGCTTTTTGAGAGCGATAAGCCGTGGGAGGAGGGCTTTGAGCAGATCGATCAGCTCGTACGCCCGCTGGAAGCGATGCGCGGGCAGCTGGATTCAGCTGACGCGATTGCCCGGCTATTTGCTGCCGAGACCGAACTGGAGCGCTTGATCGAGCGACTCTACATCTATGCCCACCTGCGGGAGGACGAAGACACCGCCAACACGGAGAACCAGGGTCGCATGGGGCGCATCCGCGCCAAAGCTACTGAGGTGTCTGGGCGCCTTGCCTGGATCAAGCCGGAGATCCTGTCACATTCGGAGGGGGAGCTGCGCGCCTGGACGGATGCCCCCGCGCTCAAGAAAGACCGCTTTGCAATGGTCAAGCTCCTACGCCAGAAACCGCACATCCTGTCGGACAAGGAAGAAACGCTGCTTTCGCGTGCGGCGGAGGTGTTCTCCGCACCGCAGCAGACGTTTGGTTTCTTGACAGATGCCGACATGCGCTTCCCGGAGATCAAGGACAGTGAAGGCCGCAGCCGGGAGCTTTCTCAGGGGCGGTATATCACCTTCCTAATAGACACAGCCCGCCACGTGCGCCGGGATGCCTTTAACGGTATGTGGGAAACATTTGGTACCTTCAAGAACACACTTGCCTGCACGCTCTCATCCAATATCAAGCTCCAGAACTACAAAGCGCAGGTTCGCAACTTCCCCTCCGCCTTGGAGGCCTCGATGCATGATGACCACATTCCCTTGCGGCTCTACGAAACGCTCATCGCTGCCACCCACGAGGCCCTGCCAACGTTCTATCAGTACCTGGAGTTGCGCAAGCATCAGCTGGGTCTCGACGATCTCGATATGTATGATATGTACGTTCCGATTGTGCCTGAATACCAGATCAAGATCCCCTTCGAACAAGCGCGCGAGTGGGTGATCGAGGCCTGCCGGCCACTGGGCCAGGAGTATGTGAAGGTGCTCGAATCAGCCTTCAAGAACAGGTGGATCGACGTCTATGAAAACCGTGGAAAGCGCTCGGGCGCCTACTCGAGTGGATGTTACGACAGCCTTCCCTACATTCTGCTGAACTACCAGGGGACGCTTGATGATGTATTCACGCTGGCGCATGAGCTAGGCCACTCGATGCACACCTGGTTAGCACAGCATGCGCAGCCGCATCGTTTCGCGCGCTATCCCATCTTTACTGCCGAGATCCCGTCCACGCTGAACGAAGCTCTATTGCTGAAGCATCTATTGCAGACAAGTGATGACCCCAAGTTCCGGGCATACCTGCTCAATCATCTCTGCGACTCTTTCAAGGGCACTGTCTATCGACAGACGATGTTCGCGGAGTTCGAGAAGCGGATCCACGAGATGGACGCGGGGGGGAAGCCGCTAACACCTGATGCACTGGCTGAAACCTACTACGAGCTCAATGGCGAGTACTACGGTCCGGGCATCGATGCAGACAAGAAGATCGCCCTAGAATGGGCGCGGATTCCGCACTTCTACTACAACTTCTATGTCTACAAATACGCCACCAGCTTCTGCGCATCCCAGATCCTGGCGGGCCGTCTCGTTGAGAGTGAATCGAAATGTGACCAGTATCTTGACCTGCTGCGCGCGGGAGGTTCGGACGATCCACTCGAACTCATCCGGCAGGCAGGGGTTGATCTTACCGACCGCAGGACACTGGAGAGCGCGTTCGAGGGCTTTTCCGATACGGTGGCGGAACTCGGAAAGGTGCTCAAGGAGCTGAGCTGAGGGCTCGCGGGGCATCTGACCTGGGCCCACGGTGTGTGCGCGAGTGCCTGCGCGTGCACGGACCGCTATTTGCCGGGGTCCTGGGTGCCTTCAAGAATCACGGCGATCGAATCAAGATTGGCCGGCCCCACGCCCAGGGCATGTGCTGTTCTGGCCGCCTTGGCCAGGCAGGGGTGGGTAAGCCCGGATTTGAGAGCGAACTTCGCGACGTAGTAGTTCAGGCGCCCAGCTTGGGGGTTCTTTTCCGTGATCCCACAG
>JAGMDA010000201.1 GCA_023128935.1 Candidatus Eiseniibacteriota bacterium
ATCCATTCTCGCCATTGCTCAAGTTGGCCGCGCGCATTCGCATACTTGTAGGTTTCCATGACACCCGATGTGATTGCTGACGCATTGGGCATCTGCTCGACAAGGGTTCTCCACAAGCTCTGGCTCTTCTCGGCATCCTGCCGGAAGTAGGCGTAGTATTTCGCTAAGAACATCAGGCCCTTTGCAGCATGCCGCGGATTGCTTCCCAAATCCAACTCCAGGAGCCTCTGGAAGAGAGCCTCGGCTTCGGTCTCACGCTTTCTGTACAGATACTTCTCGAGGACATCCAGTCGGAGCTGGAGGGAATTAGGGTTGGCCTTGAGATCCGCCTCCATCTCCGGAAGGGGATCGATCTCTGCCTTGACCGCATGGGCCTCCTCGAGGAAATCGCTCGCTCTCCGGTAGCCTACGATCCGATCGATCTCGCTTCCATCTGCTCTGAGGAAGAGCACCACCGGCAAACCCATGATTGGATAGCGTCGCTGAAGCGGAATGCCTTCCGGCTTGTCCGAGGCGATGCGCAGGGCAATCAATCCGTCGGCCAGCTCGGCGCCTTTGGGCGTGTTCCAGAGATCATCGTCCATGACCTTGCACTGACCGCAGTGATCGGAATAGACATCGATCATGACCAGGCAGTTGGTCTTCTCTGCTCCGGCCAGGGCCGCATCTAGGCTCAGATTGCTCCACTCAACACCTTCCGCCCGAGCGGTCGTAAGACCCGGGGTCACGGTGCATGCCGCGAGAAAGAGGGTGAGGCCGCAGACGACCGCAACTGTGGCAGACCTGCCCAAACCCTTCATCTCTTCAGGAGTCCTCATGATTGGCAATCCTCACACTGACCTCGCAGTACACTGTGCGACCGTTGCGCAGTGTACCGGTGTCATCCGCCGGCGTCTACTCCGAGCAGAGCCTGCTGCGCGCGGGCTGCCTGCTGTGCGCGGGCTGCCTGCTGCGCGCGGGCTGCCTAGCATCACTCCTACTCATACCGGAAGATGGTCGTCGGAATTGAGCTGTACTCGATCAGATTGTGGTGTGTGGACAGAGCCTCGAGCGTCTCATTCACGCCGGCCTCGTCCAGTGGTGTGGACCACAGGACCTTGATGGCTGTGCCGCACTTACCCTTCTCGATCTCAGCGACGGAGGGCAGGCTGGCCAGAATGCTGCCGTAGAGTCCAAGGCGACGCAGGATCAGGTAGGCCACGAGGAAGGGCGCTTGCCGCCCCGAGTCGAATGTCAGGTAGGTTTCGAACGTGTGCTCTCCGCGCTTGAGGGCGCTGAGGACCTGTAACTGCAGGGTTGGCGACAGCTCGAATGTACGGCCGATCAGTTCGACCTGGTTTTCTGCGGGGTCCGATTTCGTGCCGGTTTTGGTCTCCGAGTGCAGTTTCTCGACCAGTTCCGGGGGCGGTGGAGAAATCGGGTTGGGGAAGGCGTTGGCTGTGCTGGATAGATAGCTCACGCAATCCAGCATCAGATCCATCCGTTCGGGGGTTACCTCCAGCCGGTCGGCCCGTAGGAAATCGAGCATGGTTTCGAGGTGGTGGGCCAGATCAGCCGCCGCTTCGGCCGCGAGCATTGTCAGGTTGCCTTTGGCAGCGTGGAGGCGGCGGAAGGCCTCGTTGAGCAGATCGGTTTCCTGGGGCGAAGCCTCCAGGCTTAGAAGGGCATCCTGCAGCTTTTGGAGACCACTACGCAGTTCATCGATCAAGCCCGATACGTCTGCCTCATCGAACCTGGAAGCCCCTGAACTCAGTCCGGATGGGCCTTGACCGCGTACAGTTTTCTGTATCTCCGGGCAATCCGCTCGGCACGGCTCCAGAGCATCGCTTGGACCTACTGTGGTCCCGGCATCGCCCGCGGCCCCGATGCCTAAAAAACCCTGATCCGAGGCGCTCGTAGATGCGGGGAGACGGTTAGTGCCGAGCGCTCTCGCCACCAACTCATTGATATCAAGCGTCAAGCCCAGTCTTCCTCCCGTGAACACGGACGTTCCTGCCACGCCTGGGTCATGAGGCAAGCTCTCGTCGAATGGGATATTGACTAGCTTCTGAGGCCCGAGAAACTCGCTGATAACAAGACCGATCCGGTCTGACCTGCTCTGGACAATGACAACTGAGAGCTGCTCGGCGTCCCTCGGAAGCGGCTCGCTGCCCAGTAGCTCCCGTAGATCATGAAGCACGATGACCTGTCCCTGGTAGGTGAAATACTTCCCCTGATCCATTGCCGTTTGGATCTGTGCAGGGACGATGCCCAGCGACGCAACCACCTGCTCGATCGGCAGGGCAAAGAGCCCATTGCCTGCCCGCAGTGTGAGGGCATCGACGATGTTGACTGCCCGTAGCTTGGGAATCATCAGTTTGAAAGTGGTGCCTTTTCCCGGTTCTGTCTCCAGCTCAATTTTGCCGTCGAACTCCTCTACAACACTTCGCACTAGATCGAGCCCGACCCCCCGACCCGACGTGGCGCTGACGCTAGTGGCCATGGAGAACCCGGGCCGGCACAGGAGGTCCAGTAGGGGCGCGCGGGACCCTCTGGTCAGATGGTTGGAATCCCAGGCGGTTTCAAGAACGGTGGTTTCATCGATGCCGCGCCCGTCATCCGAGATGCAGATCTGGGTGGCGTGCTCGCGGTCAACGGCCGAGATGATGATCTTGCCCTGTGACGGTTTTCCGCCACGCGTGCGCTCGATAGGAGGCTCGATTCCATGGTCCACGGCGTTCCGGAGCATGTGCAGAAGGGGATCGACCAGGCGTTCGGCGAGGGCCTTGTCGATCATGGTGTCGCTGCCCTCGAAGATCAGCTCAACATCGCGCCCGAGGTTCCGACTCAGATCACGGACAGGTCGGCGCAGGAGGCGCAAGGTGTCACCGATTTCCACCAGGCGGATGGCCATGACCAGATCATGGAGGTCCTGGCTGATCCGGTGACTGGCCTCGTTGCTCGTCTTGATGGCATTCAGGCACTCCTCGGGGAATGGTTCATGCCTTGCAAGGGCGGTTTGTGCCCGTCGTTCTAATTCTTGGAGGTTCGCGCTCGTGATAATCACTTCTCCGGCAAGGCCAAGTAGCGTGTCGAGATGCTCAAGCCTGACATGCATGCGGTCAACAGATTGCGTTTTCAGCTGGGCGACTTTAGCCATGAGTCATCACTCTCCCGATCACCTGTGCTAGCACTTCCTGATCGAATGGTTTCGGGATGTAGTCGTCAGCTCCGAGCTTCAGAACGCGGATCACACTGGTCGCGTCACTCTGTGTCGAGACCATGACAAGCGGCGTCCCGTCGTACCATGGGGCTTGCTGCAATCGGTAGCAGAATTCGAATCCGTCCATCGTGGGCATGCTGATATCAGACAGGACGAGTTGCGTTGATTCGATCTCACGTTCGAGATACTCGAGCGCCTCCTTGCCATCACTGGCCTCGGCAACCTCGATGGCGAGGGACTCGAGCTGAGATCGGAAGATGCGGCGCGTTGTCGCCGAGTCGTCAATCACCAGTGCCCGGGTACCAGGCGCGATGATCGAGGACAAACGAGCTATATAGTCCATGCATGAATCTCCACCGCCCGCGACATCACGGATGGGAGGGACGCCCCCTCCGGGCATGCTGCAGCCAAGAGCACTTCTCCTTGCAGAAATGATCGGATAGAACCATCCGTGGGTTTAGAGGAGTCCATGGGTTTAGAGGAGTCCATAAAGATGCGACTGTCGGGGTGGGGTATTGGAGAGGCCCTCCTGTAGGGTACATGCGGGAGTAAGGCCCGTGGGCGGAGTGGCCGATAGTCAATTCAGTACCGGCATGGTCTGGCGGTTGATGATTGCGGAATGCTTAGCCTAATATCCTGTTGGCATCTGTTGGTCGGCTGACGCCTTGCGGGCGGTCTTGTGCGCCTCGGGAGAGAGGGTTCTTGATGAATTACAACACCGATATCCTGGATCTGATCGGCAATACGCCGCTTGTCAAACTCAACCGCATGACGGATATGGCCGTCTACGCCAAGGCGGAGTTCCTAAACCCCGGAGGCAGCATCAAGGACCGGGTGGCTAAGCATATCATCTTCAGCGCCGAGAAGAGCGGGGAACTCGCACCGGGTCAGCTGATCGTGGAGGGAACCAGCGGGAACACGGGGATTGCAGTTGCCTTGGTTGGGGCCCAGAAGGGACATCCTGTTAAGATTGCCATGCCGGAGAACATGAGTGAGGAACGCAAGAAACTCATCCGGGCGCTGGGGGCAGAACTCATCCTCACTTCGGCCGAGGGAGGGGTTAATGAGGCGGTGAGAGCGGCGAGCGAGATCGCGGAGAAGGAGAAGGGTTGGCGCCTGGGGCAGTTTGATAACCCGCTCAATCCTGAGACCCATTTCCTCTTTACCGGGCCAGAGATCTGGGAACAGTTGGAGAACAAGGTGCATGCCTTCGTGGCCGGTGTCGGCAGCGGCGGCACCCTTGGTGGTGTTGGCAAGTTCCTCAAGGAGCGCTACCCCGGCGTGCGGATGATCGCTGTCGAGCCGAAGCAGACAGCGGCGCTCCTGAGGCAGGAGCCGGGGTTGCACGCCATCCAAGGCATCGGGGACGGCTTTGTCCCCAAGTGCCTTGATACACAGATTATTGACGACCTGATTACCGTGAGCGATGAGGATGCCATTGCAACCACTCGAGAACTGGCGCAGAAGCAGGGTCTCCTGGTGGGGATCTCAGCGGGTGCCAATGTCTGGGCTACGATTTTCATCGCCCGCGCCCTTGGACCAACGCACAATGTCGTCACTGTGTTGCCCGACAGGGTAGAACGGTATTTCAGCACAGCGCTGATCTAGCCGCGCGGGCCCATCAAGCTCCGCCGAGCCCGGGTCCGTTTGACCCATGCGACCTTCTTGGCGAGAAGCTCGCTAGCCGGCTTTTTTCTGGATTACGATTCCCGCGACAATGAGCATCAGCCCGACTCCTGAGGAGATGTAGATTTCCTCGCCCACAACCAGGTTCAGCAGAGCCAGGGAGAGGAAGGGAGAGAGGAGAATAAGATTGGCCACCTGAGCCGTGGTTCTCGAGAAACTCAATGCCTTGAGCCAGATCAGGAAGGTGATCCCCATCTCGAAGAGGCCCACGTAGATAGCCCCCAAGGAGCCCGGTGATCTGACCATAGCCAGCTGGCCTGTTGCTGCGCAGTAGATCAATGCGAAGGCAGAGCCGCATGCAAAACTCAGGTGGTCAGATGGCCTGAAGTCGGCAATCATAGAGGGGGATTAGCTAGGCCATGAGCTTCTCGAGGAGGGCGATGGGTGCGTACGAACGAGTCTGGGTAGTCGGGGCCGGCGCGGTCGGCTCGGCGATGGCGGCCCTGTTGGAGCTGTCAGGGCGGGCGGAAGTCACGCTTGTCGGCTCGAGCATCCATTGGGCAGCAGTCCGTGCCGGTGGGTTGATCTTCGAGATCGAAGGGGCAGAGCCGATCACCCTCTCCTTGGCTACAGCTTCTACTGACAGTCTACCCGAGCTCGGCGATCGGGATCTCGTCCTGTTGACCGGGAAACTGACCCGCATCGAGGCCACCGTGGACGCACTGCGCGACAGAGTCAGTCAGAAGGTCGGCGTGATTGCACTTCAGAATGGCCTTGGCGTTGCGGATCTCGCCGGCAGACTGATGAGGCGGCCGGTGGATCGCGGTCTGGTCTATTTCGGAGCCCATAGCCCTGTCCCTGGACGGGTCCGTTACTACGCGGGCGAGATCAGGCTCAGGCGTTCGGCTCAAACGGAGGCTCTGTGCGCTATGTTCTCCGGGACGAGCCTGTCTTGCGATCTGATCGAGGATCTCCGGCTGGCCGAGTGGTCCAAGCTGGCCATCAACTGCCTTGCGAATCCCTTGGCTGGCCTGCTCGGCGTGAGCAACGCGCGGATCAGCGCGCCATCCCTCAATCCGGCCAAGGAAGCCATCTTGGATGAGATCCGCGCTGTGGCATCCGCCGAGGGCGTTAGTCTGACCCTGTCTGTGGATGAGTTCAATCGCTACAGCGGCGGTTCAACGGGTGGCAATATGGCATCTCTCTGGATTGATCTGGCCAGAGGTCAACCGACAGAGATTGAGTTCCTCAACGGAGCTGTCGTTGAGGTGGGTCGCAAGCGTGGCATACCGACCCCCGTCAATGAACTCGTGGTGAATCTGATAAAATTCCTGGAGCAGAGTGAGTGAGGGCGCAACTTGCAGGCATCGTCCTAAGATGTGTTTTCTCAGCCCCGGATGTTGCCTGACCCCCGATGTTACGTGGCCCCCGCTGTTACCTGGCCCCCCGTGTTGCCTGGCCCCTATCACTCGAGATGACTCGAGATCACGCACGGTCACTAGAGATCTCTCGAGATCACGCACGGTCACTAGAGATCTCTCACGATCATTCAAGAACACGCTTGAGCAGCCGCCCGTCTAACTTCTTATCATGCCAGAGTTTATGGCATGCACTGCACAACACTGTGAGGTTTTCTGGGTCGTTCGTGCC
>JAGMDA010000202.1 GCA_023128935.1 Candidatus Eiseniibacteriota bacterium
AACCGTAGGAGTTGCCCTGAGTCGCGTTGCATGATGTGGCCGTGATCACGCGGCGGTTATCGTTACAGAGGCCCTGCATGTGGGGCATGATCGCGCCACTGTAACAAGGATTGTAGGCACCGATGTAGACCCTGCAGTTGATGTCGTCGATCCATCCCCTCAACACGGCGAAGGTCACGAACC
The DNA here is from genome assembly GCA_023128935.1 of Candidatus Eiseniibacteriota bacterium. Taxonomy (GTDB): domain Bacteria; phylum Eisenbacteria; class RBG-16-71-46; order CAIMUX01; family WJJG01; genus DAOVQB01. Next base: position 184 of record JAGMDA010000202.1, read on the forward strand.
CGCCGTGAACCTCGAAACCGTTGGTGTTGCCATGGTCAATCCACCAGACATGAACGAGGTCCTCGTAGGTTGCCTTTGCCGCAATGCTGTCAAAGGCCGCCTCCACGTTCGCATAGGTGCTTATCCCATCGGCGAGCTCGGGATGTGCATTGGCGCTATCCCCATAGGATAGATATATGATGTCCTCCGGGGCAAAGCCCCAGTTCATCAGTGTCCAGACCTTGCCCGAGGTGTCGTTCCAGTACCATTTGTACATCTGCCCATAGACGCTTCCGCCCATGACAACGATTGCGTACCGGTGGCCGTAGGGCTTCCATTCGCCAGTGTCGGTGGCCAGGCATCCAGTAGCGCTGGGCCACATGGGCGCATTGCCTGCCCTTGGCTGTGCATGAACGCGCAGGCGTCCCATGCTGGCATCGCCCTTCACGGGGGATATTCCAGTGTCAGACGGCCTGTAGTCTGCTGTGCCAACAGACCAGGGTCCGGTGGATGCTTCCGAGCATTCCGCCGCCAGGAGCGGCGCTGTGGGAATAGTGGGAAGCAAAAGCACGACGACGAGATACGCAAGATATGCACGCATCGTTGGTTTCCTCCTTCTGTGGAGTCTGTGCCCAGCGTAACGATCGATGCTCTTGTAGAGAGGAACGCATGTGAACCATCTAGCAAACGCGCCGGGCGACGGCAGAGCAGCGAGAAGCCCTCGAGAGCACAGGCTAGATCAGGTGCGAAAGAGGTCAACCTAGTGAATTCAGCGGTAAGGGAGGACTTCACACCTCAGTAAGAGTGTGGCAGCTTTCGCAGGGATATACAAGCATGGACCCGTCGATCGATCATGAAGAGAACCTACTGTAAGTAGGGTTCCCGGGGGCCATTGGCCCCATGCGCTCGTCAGCGTCGTCCGCATCGGAATTGATGGACGGCTCACCGGATCCTAGGCCCGGGCGCCGACAACCACCGCCTTGAGGATGCTCTGCAGCCTCGCATTGGCCTGGTGCGCGGCTGCGGCCTCGCTCACTTGGATTCCTCCACGTAGGCCACGAGCCCGTTGGGTCCGAATGACACCAAGCAAACCCGATACCCTGGAGGAGGCAGTCCCTCTCCGACAAGGCAGTGAGGCCACGCACTTCGCCTCCGATGGGGCACAGCCGAGGGAGCGGTGAACGGGGACAGCCGTGCGCAATACACTCGCAAAAACCAGCGCTGCTTGTTAGTTTTTGAAACCAGATCGCACGGCCACAGAATCCCGCTCAGAGGGTGCATGCAGAATGTTCACTTGCATATATTAGCGTGATGCGCTAGTTTTTGCGAGTGTGTTGTGCATGGGCATGTGAGGAGAATGATCCGGATGCCATCGAGGCCCGCCATATCACTCTGGGTGGAACAGCTCCAGTCAAAGGGCCGCTACACCTTCACGCGGACCCAGGCGGAATCCGAAACGAAACGTTCCTTTGTGGCAGCTCAAACCGCTCTACGTAGGCTGAAGGAGCAAGGGCGGATCGTGTCTCCCAGGAGGGGGTTTTACGTCATTGTTCCTCTGGAGTATCGGGCGACCGCCTCGCCACCAGCGAGCTGGTTCATCGACGAGCTGATGCGCTACCTCGACCAGCCCTATTACGTTGGCCTGCTCAGCGCGGCCGCGATCCACGGTGCCGCCCATCAACAGCCCATGGTGTTTCAGGTTGTGACCAGCAAGCCGACTCGCAAGATGCTCGTCGGTCAGGTCGCTATCCAGTTCTCGATGAGCAGCAAGGTCGAGAAGATGCCGGTGACTGAGAAGCAGACCGAGACGGGAACCATGCGCGTCTCCACCCCCGAGACCACTGCGTTCGATCTGGTTCGCTACCAGGCCGGTGCCGCACACCTGAGCAATGCAGCAACGGTGCTCGCCGAGCTGGCTGAACGTATGGACGCTCAGGTGCTGGTCAGTATAGCGCATCTTGTGCGGCTACCGGACGTCCAGCGCCTCGGATACCTCCTCGACGCTGTCGGCGAAGGCAACCTCTCCGGGCCTCTGGCCAAGTGGCTCGATACGCGGAGACCACGCGCCATCCCGCTGCGGCCTGGAGAATCTGCGGATGTCGAGGTCGACCAGCGATGGCACGTCCTGCCGAATGAAGAGTTGGAGGTCGACCTTTGATTCCGCGCGCGAACATCACGGCGTGGCGTACCCACGCCCCTTGGCCGTCCAATGAGCAAGTCGAACAGGATCTGATGCTCTCCCGCGCGCTGGTCGCCATGTTCGGCCGACAGATTATAGCCGACCAGGCCATCTTTCGTGGAGGCACCGCCCTACACAAGCTGTTCTTCGGGGCGTCCGGGCGCTACTCGGAGGACATCGATCTCGTTCAACGGGACGCCGGGCCAATCGGCGAGCTGATCGACGCCATCCGCGAGACTCTCGACCCATGGCTTGGTAGCCCACGATGGAAGCAGGGCAATGGACGCTTCACGCTCTACTACCGCTTCGAGACGACCTTTGCCCCAGTAACGACCATGCAGCTGAAGATCGAAATCAATACGCGGGAGCACTTTGCCGTGCTGGGTACAACCCGACAGTCGTTCACCGTCGACAACCCATGGTTCAAAGGAACGACCGAGCTTCCCGTTTATCACCTCGACGAGCTACTCAGCACCAAGATGCGCGCACTCTACCAGCGCAAGAAAGGTCGCGATCTCTACGACCTCTGGATCGCGCTGCGGTCCGGCGAGGCAGACAGCAATCGGATTGTCGAGTGCTTTCAACGCTACATGGATCACGATGGCGCGACCGTTTCCCGCGCCGAGTTTGAGGCGAATCTGACCGCGAAGCTCAGAAGTGATGTTTTTCTCGAGGATATCCAGCTGCTCATTCCTGCTGATGTCGTGTATGACCCCGTGACTGCCGCAGAGATCGTGCAGGACGAGCTGACCGCGAAGCTGCCTGGAGAGCCGTGGAGGGGGGGGCGAGAGTGCTGCCGGCGGCGAGGGGATCAGGGTGTCGCCCCGGAAACAACGCTTTCAGAAGCCCCGGGAGCGCAAAACTCGGCGTGGTACGATGCCTGGTACCCCCTAAAAACCAGGGAGAAGTCCAAGAAGAACACCCTCAAGGGTGTAAAGAAATCAGTTACAGGACATGGGGTCTAAGAGTAGATAGTATCATCGCAATCTGACCGTCTACGACTTCGAGGCGGGCAAGGGGCTATCATGCAGTGCTGGATGAATATTCAAAGGGAGGATGACAATGAGATCGACTGACCGCGTCCGCGGCGTTCGCAGGGTTTCTGGCATTGCGATAATCCTCGCCTTGGCCTGCACACTCTCTTTCGCAGCCGCCCGCGCCAGTGGGGATCCGGCAACTTCGGATCTCATTCTCCGGAGCCTGCCCCTGCCCACGGAGGCTCCCGGCGACCTCGCCTGGGATGGAGAGGCGCTCTGGGTGGCTGACTGGGAGGCGGGGCAGCTCTTCCGGATCGATCCCGAAACCGGCGCAGTGCTTCGCCGCCTGAGTGCTCCCTGTTATCGGCCTCGCGGACTGGCGTGGGGTGAGGGCCGGCTCTATGTGGTCGATGATCTCGAAGGACTCATCTATGTGCTGGATCCGGAAACGGAAGTGACCATAACCGCCTACCGGGCGCCCAACCATACGGGCCTGGGCCTGGCCTGGGACGGTGATGCTCTCTGGCTGGCCGACGATGGCAAGGACAGCATTCAACGCCTCATTCCCGGCGACGGAACTGCCTTGACCTACTATCCCTCACCCCATCGCGAGCCAGGGGGAATGGCATTCGACGGCACCTACCTCTGGGTCGCCCAGCGTCGTCAAGATCGGATATACATGCTCGATCCGGAAAGCGGGATGGTGATCACGAGTTTCGATTCACCGGGACCCTATCCCTGCGGCATCGCGCCTGCCCCCGAGGGACGCCTTTGGGTGGCCGACTTCGAGGAGGGACTCGCGTATCTATGTGCTCCGCGCGAAGCGAGTACCTACCAAACGAGTGACTGGCGAGAGACAGAGATCCGCATGACCTACCGCATCGAGAATCACGGACCCGGGACGCTGCTGAACGCACAGGTCCATTTCGCAGTGCCCGAATCCGAGTCGGAAAACCAGGTATTGCTGGCCCCCCCGACGTTCACTCCCGAGCAACCGGTCCTGACTTGTGATCGCTGGGCTCAGGGGATCGCGAGCTTCCGGCGGAATACAGTTGCGCCGGGAGAGCGCTTCGAGGTCGGTTACAGCGTTCGCGCCCGCATTGCCGCTGTCAACTATATCATCTTCCCCGAGCGGGTGGGACGGCTCTCGGAGATCCCGCAGGACATCCGCGAGGCTTATACAGCCGACGGAGAGCGTTTCCAGGTCAGCTCGAAGCTGATCCAGGATACCGCCGCGCAGATCGTGAAGGACGAAGAGAACCCCTACTGGATCGCCCGCAAGATCTATAACTGGGTGATCGACACACTGGAATACGAACGCGTTGGCGGCTGGGATGTCCCGGAGACGTTGATCAAGCGAGGAACGGGTTCCTGCTCAGAGTACGCATTCCTGTTCATCGGCCTTTGTCGGGCCGCCGCCCTGCCGGCCCGCTATGAGGCGGGAACGAGCTTGCGTGGAGACGACGCTAGTGTCGATCTTGTGCACCATCGCTGGGCCGAGGTCTATCTGCCGGGCTATGGCTGGATTCCCATGGACCCCAGCGGGGGCGACCGGTCCACTCCCGGCGGGCAGGCGGATGCCATTGGCCGGCTTCCCAACCGCTACTTTATCACCACGCACAATGGTGGTGGTTCCAAAGCCCTCTCCTGGACCTACAACGTCCACGCCACCTACTCCATGCGGGGCCGGTGCGCAGTGACCGAGGACGAATGGGTCATCTGGCGCCGGGCGAAGGAAGAGGGCGAGGCGATCATTCCCAGTGGCGCCAGGGTGAAGCCCTGATGCGGTGGTCCTAGGGCAGCCCGGGCGCAGCTCGTGCGGGGAGCCGGTGGTTCGCCGAGTGCATCGCCACCGTAATCCTTGACCCATCTGCCGCGGCAGCCGTGCCCCAATGCGGTAGCGCGCGGAACATTCGACCACGCATTGGGGTTTGCCACCTGGGGTGCGAGCAATGAGCTTCACTTCCCCTGGGATCGCGTGGACCAGCGTGCTAGAATCCCACCTCATTAGGACGGTATTCAGGTTGTGGACCGAGAATCGGGCCCTCCGTGGCGGAATGGGGGAAGCATGCGCGGTAGAACTCACCTAGGTTTCACAGTCATCACTCTACTCATCCTTTGCGCGGCGCTCCAGGTGGCGCCCGCGCGTTCCATGACCATCATACCTGCCCTGCCGGATGGCGAACTGTTGAAGGTCACGATCAGTTGCGATGCGCCGTATCGAGCGCCCGATTCCACCCAAGAGGCGCTGCCACATCGCACGCTTGACTCCGCCCAGGAGTCACTGCCGCTGCTGGCTCGCTTGGTGGCTTTGCCCGTTGGCACGACATCGGTGAAGCTGGTCGGGGGCACTGCCACGGGGACGGCTGGTGTGTATGACCTTTCACCTGATCAGGTGCTGCTGAGTTCCGTGATGATCATGCGTGGCCAGCCCGTCGTTGTTGTTTCCCTGAACGCCGGCACTTTCTCAGACGACTTGCGCGCAGGGCTAGAGCATATCGAGATCGCACTCGCCCCCACTCACGATGCGTCCACGGACCCCTTTGTACACGACGGCAGTGGGACGGATATGGCGCACCCCATGTGTTTCACGGAAGGTGCTGGTGGGCTGGAGACCAATCGCGGCGTCTATATGATCATCGCAGCAGATGAGTTTGTCGAGGCACTCTCGGATTTCGTCACCTGGAAAACCCAGGCTGGATTCGATGTTCGCCTTTTTGCCGTATCCGAGATCGAATCTCCCACAACCCGCGAGGGCTTGCTGGCGTTTGTTCAAGATGCCTATGACACATGGGAGACCCCTCCCCTCTATCTGCTACTTGTGGGGGACGTGGGGGATGTTCCGGCTTGGGATATCGGTGCCAATGTGTCGGATCATCCATATGCCTGCCTCGACGGAGATGATTTTATCGCCGATCTCTACGTGGGGCGCTTCTCTGCATCCAGTGCGGCGGAAGTTGATGTACAGGTCGCAAAGACCGTTGGGTACGAAAGCCATCCGGACACAACCGCCGGCGGAGGCGAGTGGTTCAGCCGCGCTCTGCTCGTGGCGGGTGACTTAGGCTCGTCGACGCCCAAGCCCACTAGCCGGTGGATTGGGCAGGAGCTTCTAAACATCGGTTATACGCAGATCGACAGCTGCTTCGGTCCTCCCTTCTGGGACGAAGGGAAAATCATCATTCCTCTCATGGTTAACAGCGGCGTGGGCATTGTCAACTACCGCGGGTGGGCAATCGGAG
>JAGMDA010000203.1 GCA_023128935.1 Candidatus Eiseniibacteriota bacterium
AACCGGCCATTCGTAGGAGCGGAGGTCTGCCTTGACGCCAACCGAACGCACCGGCAGCGCAACGGCCCCCAAGCCGAAGACGCGCGCTATGCCGCGGGCCTCCTTGTTGACCGATTCGAGCTCGTCGGCCGCGTCACCGGAATCTCCCGGTGCTCGATCTCCGTGGCTACACAGGAGGCGCACACCCAATCCGGGTCCCGGAAAGGGGTGCCGGTCTAGGAACTCACGGTCGATGCCAAGCTTAGCCCCGAGTTCGCGAACCTCAACCTTGTACAGATCCCGCAAGGGCTCGAGCACCTTCCCCGCGCGGATCATTTCCTCAATCACCGGCACCCTGTTATGGTGTGTCTTGATCACGTCCGCCCGGCTCGTCCCACCCGTTTCGATCGTATCAGGGTAGATGGTTCCCTGCGCGAGAAGCGCATCTTCAACGCCCAACCGTCTCATCTGCTGCTCACAAACCTCTATGAATGTATTCCCGATCGCCACGCGCTTGCGCTCCGGTTCCACAAGCTCCTTCAAGGCATTCAGGAAGGCCTCCGAAGCATCGATGAAGTGCAGGTTCTTGGTGACGCCCCACTCGTGGAAACATTCAACAACTCCCTGACTCTCACCCTTGCGCATCAGTCCGTTGTCGATATGAAGCAGATGCACACCCTCGGCCCCAAGCGCCTGCACCAACAGCTTGGCGAGCACGGTTGAATCCACGCCCCCGCTGGCCAAGACAAAAACCTGTTTACTCCCAACCAGAGAGCGGATCTCCTCCACCTGCTCCTCGACATAGTTGGCAATGGTCCAGTCGCCCCGGCAGCCGCAGATCCGCACGGCGAAGTTCTCGAGCATCAGCTCGCCGCGCTCTGTATCATCGACCTCGGGGTGGAACTGGAACCCGTAGCGTTTGAGTGTCTCGGATGCAATGGCTGCATTCCTGTGTCCGCTGTTGTGGTGTGCGGGATCCCGCGCATCGTTCCCGGTGCCTGCCATGTCGTGCGTGGTATCCGACAGATCCTTCCCGGTGCCTGGCCTGGCGTGCGTGGAGCAGCCCAACTCCTCAAACGTGGGGGGCAGCTCGATCACCGAATCCCCGTGACTCATCCAGACGATCTCGTCGGGCCCCAGGCCCGCGAAGATTGGACTCTCCCCGAGGATCTGCAGGTTCGCGAAACCATATTCCCGCCGCGTATGCTCCACCCGCCCCCCATACCGCTTGGCGATCTCCTGGTGGCCAAAGCACAGTCCGAGGATGGGAAGTGGAAGATCGAAGATCTCTCGCGTGTAATCGGCTCCCTCCCCATGGGCACTCAGCGCGGGACTCCCGGAAAGGATGATGCCCTTGTAGGCCCGAAAGGCATCGACCGGAGCCAGGGGGTCGAGGATGTCGGCGCGGACCTTGAGGCGGCGCACCTTTGTAGCGATCAGGTGCGCGTATTGGCCTCCGAAATCGACAACTGCGATGCAATCATGCTGCATTGAAACGGGATCTCCTACCTGGATGTACCTGCGCAAGGATAGCAAAGTTGATACGCAAAGCACATAGATGGCCACCACCGCGCCGTGTCAAGGGCTTTCGGCAGAACAGGCAGGGTGTGCTCGGGAAGCAGCGCGGTTCATGCGTAACAGCACCGAGAAACCCGGCTTCTAGTCTCGCGCGGCGGGAAGCAGAAAACCCCGACCCCGCTTCCCCAACCTCAGGACCACGCCGAGCAGCAGGCCGCACAGGAACCCACCAACGTGAGCCCGCCAATCCGCATTGAAGATCGATGGGAGAACGGCAATGGCCAGCAGCGGCATGTAGATCCTCCGCGTCCTCCAGCGATGCCAGCGCGGCATGTGCCGATAGTGTCGCACGAGGAAACCGCCAATGACACCGATGAGCGCGTAGATCGCGCCCGAAGCGCCCACGCTCATCGGTCCGTGGCCCTTGGCGAGATATGAGGTGATGGCCCCCGCAACTCCACCTACTAGATAGACCAGGCAGACGCGACGCCCGTACAGGTACTCGACATAGGCAGCCGCCGGCACCAGGGTCATCATGTTCGCCATCAGATGGCGCAGATCGGCGTGTATAAAGAGCGTTGCCACAAGCCCAATGGGCAGGTGCCGGTCAACCAGTAGCGCATATAAGTCCCAGGCCAATCCTTCTCCCCGCCCATGAGAGAGAGCACTAGTGCCGAAGATGTGCTCTGTATAGTCACCCCGCCAGACCAGTACGAGGATCAACGCAACAGCCAGATTCAACCCGAGGAGGAGTTCCGTGGCGGAGAACCCCTTCCGTGGAAACACAACCGCCGGCAGTTCGGCAAAAGGAGAGCGGGGATCCAGAGACAGGGCCGCCTCCCGCCTGTCCTCCTCCCCCGTTCTGCGGAAGAATTGATAGAGTTCCAGGGAATCAGCCCTCTTCCAGAGGCCACCGGTAAGCCGCATCGAGAAGACCAGCGCATCCGGGGGGACCCGGCCCTCCGACACCCAGGCTTCCCAGTTTCTCTCAGGGAAGCGCACCTCGCTGTGGCCGACCCGAAGTTGGATCATCCCTGCCTCCATCAGGATGGTGACCAGCATGACGACTCCGGCTATTATTCGGGACGCTGGCATAGATCGCAATCACGCTGAGTCAGGAACAGCCTGGGAGAAACAGGTGGGATTACGACGGGAGAGGAGTGCGTAGGACCGCGGCCAGGAAGACATGCATGGGCTTGCGACCGGAGAGCAATGCGTAGGATTGCAACCGCGGAGAGGGGTCGGATGGTGGCCCAGTACACGGGGGGACAGAGGGTGGCAGATATTTATATCCATCCAAGCGGAATCAACGAATCGGAGCAGGTGGGTGAAGGCACCCGGATCTGGGCCTTTGCCCATGTTATGAAAGGGGCCATCGTTGGGAAACACTGTAATATCGGCGAGACATCGTTCATCGAAACGGGTGCTGTGTTAGGCAACTTCGTGACGGTCAAGAACGGGGTCAGTGTTTGGGATCTTGTCACTGTCGAGGACTATGTCTTTCTGGGCCCGCACGCAGTTCTGACCAACGATCCTGTTCCACGAAGTCATCCCGACTACAAAGGGCAATCCGGGAAGTGGCTGCCAACCCGCATACGCGAAGGCGCCACAATCGGCGCAAACGCCACGATCGTCTGCGGCCACACACTGAACCCCTGGTGCTATGTAGGCGCCGGCGCAGTCGTTACAAACGACGTCCCCGCTCACGCCCTGGTTGTCGGCAACCCCGCCCGGCAGCGAGGTTGGGTCTGCCGCTGCGGCCGCCGCCTGCCACAGGACCTCAAGTGCGCCGACTGCGGACGAGCCTTCCGGAAAGAAGGTGAGGGGCTCGTCCCTGCGAAGTAGGCCGACCAGGCCTAGTCCAGGCAGGTAGATGCGTGCAGTGCAGCCGAGGCCTGGTCCAGGCAGGTAGATGCGGGCAGTGCAGCCGGGGCCTGGTCCAGGCAGGTAGGTCGCTGCAGCGCGGCAGAGGCTTGGTGAGAATTGCGGGCCAATGTCCCGTTACAGAGACACGCGACGGGAAGAACCATGCGGAACCCCAGCGTACACGGACTCCTGGTCTCACAGCTCCGGCAGACGCTGGAGGGCCGGGCCATAGTCCTGGATGCGTCTGCCTCCGGCACGGAAGAGATCCTCCTGCTATTGGAGGTGAAGCCATGTCACAAGGTCAAGAGTGGGCCAGAGCGCTTGATGCTGCACCTGCTCCTGATCTCCCCATCTCCCCTTTTCTGGCTCCAGTCGATCTCCCGCAAACGCCCTCTCGCAGGCGGCGGGTTCGGAGACTGGTTGAGAACTCACATCCGAGGAGCGCGCATCGAGGGTGTGTCCGCAGGCCAGTCCGGACGGATCCTGCGACTGGACCTGATCTCCGGACCGAATACAGACAAGCGACGCATGACACTGGTTCTGGACCCGTTATCGAACGCCAGCAGACTGCTCGTGCTGGATCATGACGGAAAAGTCGAGCAGCGCTTTCCGCCCCCCATTCATAAGAGCCCCTCGGGACGCGGCCTCCCCGGCCACACCTACGAGGAACCAGGCAGTGGCTTCAGGGAACTGTGGACACGCCTCGCCGATCAGGAGGGAGATGGAAGCACAGCCCGCAGCAAGCCGGAGGGAGATGGAAGCACAGCCCGCAGCAAGCTGGTGAAGGAGCTTCCTGGAGGCGGACAGATCTGGGTCTGCCTGGCAGAGTCTCGGGACCGCCCCCAAGAAATCGAGGGGTCCTCCACCCTTTTCCTGAGTCCCCTGCCCTGCGGCCAGCTTGCTTCCGAACGAAAGGACACTGCATCCAGCACCGCCAGAACCCTCTCAGGACCTTGGTATCCCCTCGAAGCCGCTCGGGAGATCGGAATACTCCAGATAGGGGTGCAGCGGCAGCTGCAGGCCATCCGACAGGCCAGACAAACCCTGCGTGCGGAGAAGAACCACCTTAGAAAGCTCTGGACGCGCGTCACGGCTGAGACCGAGGAGGCCCGGCAGGGCGAACACCTCCGGCGCCAGGCAGAGGCGCTCCTGGTTCATGGAACCCGTGTGCCCAAGGGAGCCAGCGAGGTTGCGCTGGATGATCCATCCGCGCCGGGCGAGACAATTGAGGTTTCGCTCGATCCCGCCCGCGGCTTCGCGGAGAACGCTGCCAGGCTATTCGCAAAGGCCGGCCGGATGGAACGAGCCCTCGCCCTGCGCGAGGTCAAGCTTGAGCAGATCGCAATGCTCTTGGAACAGATCGATGGATGGCTTCAGCGCCTGGAGAGATCGGAGGATCCCGCGGATATCTCGCCCGTGCGGCGGTCGCTGGCCGAGGCAGAAGGCCTTGAGCGGGATCTGGAACCCGGATTGCGCCGGCGCTGGAATCTCCTGCTAAGACGCTTGCGAGGTGCAGCGGCATCTCTGGATGCTCCACTGGATCGCGTCGGCTATGAGGCCCGGCGCGCCAGGGGCACCGACCGACGGGACTCGAGAACCGGAAAGCGCCGGGATACCATGCGCGTCAGAAAAGCAAGCCAGGCCGGGCAGACTGCCGCGCCTGCAGACGCAGCGCTCGCGGGAGGGAGCCCCATGAATGTCGCATCCGAAAGGGCTGGGATCCATCCCCGCCGCTACGAACTCCCGGCTGGTTGGGTTGTCCTAGTGGGCCGATCGAACCGGGAGAATGACATCCTCACGCACAAAGTTGCCCGCCAGCGTGACCTTTGGTTCCATGCCCGAGGGGTTTCCGGAAGCCATGTGATCCTGCAGCGCGGTACGCAGAAGCACAACCCGAGCAAGGAGATCCTGGTCCTGGCCGCTGGAATCGCGGCTTACTTCAGCAAATCCAGAACATCTGGAATGGCACCCGTCGTCTACACAGAGAGGCGCTATGTCAGAAAGCCGCGCAAGGCACCACCAGGACTCGCCGTTTGCCTGCGCGAGAAGGTGCTGATAGTAAGACCGAAGCTGCCCCCCGAGCCAAAGCAGCTTCCCTGAAGCTGCTTTGGCTCCCCCAGAGCATCTCGCTCGCCGAGGACCCTTGCCTCGGCGGAGCTTGGTGAGAAATCCGTATCTAGTCTCGTCGAAGCCGCGGGCCGGGAAGGCGCACATCACCGCTCCTCTGGGTGACCCGTTGCTGATCGAGATGCTCCAACAGAGGCACCGCTTGCTTGCGGCTGACTTGGATCAAGCTCTTCAGGTCCCCCACCCTCATCTCGCCATGGCTACGGAAGAATTCCTCCACCCGCTCAATGGCCTCACCTAGAAGGTGCGTGGAGAAGTAGAAGAATGGCGGTATCCGTGTGACCTCATCCGACTCAACAAGCAGAAGCAGGATTGCGTCGGCGTCCTTGCGGAACTGATCGGTGGGCATGGCCCGCAGCTGGCCGGCGAGTGTGCCACCCACCCGGCCAGCTGTCACCAGCGCCTGAAGACCATCAATCACTTCCCTCTGCTTGCGTCCCGCAAAACCGGCAGATCGGATCACATCTAGCATCCCCTGCCTGAGGGCTTCGTGCTCGGGGCGGAGATTCAGGGAATCGCTTCCATACCGTAGGCGATCGCTTCGGGCGAATAGGCGCCTTGCGTCGGTCTCTTGCTGAGCCCACGCATCAACCAAATCAGGGTGGATGGCGGATTCCACGCGCTTCTTGAGCTCGCTTTTGAGAATGCCCCACGAAATCGGATTCCCTCGCTGATATCCCTCTAGAATGCTGCGCATCCGAGTGGAGGCTTCCTCGAGACCGGCTCGCGATACGACCAGGTTCTTGCTGACACGCAGACCCTTTGAAGAGTCAATCAGGGCCTGAATCGCACCGCCCACTTCCTCCGCGGTGCAGCCGCTCTCCTTGGCAAGCAACTCGCGCGTCGTCCCCAGTGATCCGCGGCGCATGAGCACGGCCAGCACACGCTCTTCCGGCGTGCCCTGCTCGGCTTGACGCAGCGCCTCAAGGTCCTCTTTCCGGTAGCGCCGCCTCCGGCCCACCCCAGCGGTGATGACCACGCCCCCCCCCACGGTGTGCATAGGCGAGTAGGTCCGGAGAACAAAGCGATCCCCACGCTCGGTTAGGACAGGCTGCTCGAGGCGCAACTGTACCCACGCTTCCTTGCCAGGCCCCAGTTCGTCGCATTCCAGCAGGATCAGCCTGCCCAGGATTTCCGCCGAGCCAAGGTGGAAACGCACACGCGTGTTGTTAGCCAACGGCTTCGACGCAGTGCGCAGCACGCGCAGGCGGGCATCAACGAAACGCGTCGGCTCAGGCCCTTCCCCGGCCAGCAGCCAGTCGCCCCTGCGAAGTGCGGCCTTTTCCACCGCGTGCAGGGAAACCGCAACCCTCTGACCGGCCAGTGCCTCACTCACACGCTCGTTGTGCACCTCCAGCCCCTTGATGCGTGTGGTCAGCCCATGGGGCAGCACGCGCACAACCTCGCCCTCGCTCAAGCGCCCCGACCACAGTGTCCCGGTCACGACCGTGCCGAAGCCTTCCATGATGAAGATGCGGTCGATCGGAAGCCGCCGCAGGTGTCCTCGCTGTCCCACATGTACACCACTGGCCACTTCGTCCAGGGCCTTGAGGATCGCCTGCTTCCCCTCACCGCTCGTTGAGGAAACCCGCACGATGGGTGCATCCCGCAGGCAAGACTCCGCCAGGTACTCTCGGACTGTCTCCTCAACGATGTCCGCGAAGTCGGGCTCAACGATGTCGATCTTGGTGAGGGCCACGACACCTTGTCCCACACCCAGCAGATCGATGATGTCCATGTGCTCGCGGGTTTGCGGCATGACGCCCTCATCCGCGGCAACAATGAACAAGATAAGATCGATGCCTCCCACACCTGCCAACATGTTCTTGATGAAGCGCTCGTGCCCCGGTACGTCCACGACGCCGAGCCGGGTACCCGAAGGAAGGAGGAGGGAGGTGAAACCCAGTTCAATCGAGATGCCGCGTTCCTTTTCCTGCTTGAGCCTGTCGGTATCGACACCCGTCAGTAGCTTGATCAGCGCTGTCTTGCCATGGTCGATGTGCCCCGCTGTCCCGACAATCAATGGGCGATGTGCTGGCCCTTTGTGCATTGCTAGACGCCCTCG
>JAGMDA010000204.1 GCA_023128935.1 Candidatus Eiseniibacteriota bacterium
CAGTGTCACATCTCCCCGGGTGATCGCAGCGGCGGCCAGAAAGGTTCCCGCCTCAATCCGATCCGGGATGTTGCAGAAATCCTGCGGCGGTTCCAGGCGAGACACGCCGTGGATGGTGATCGTCTTTGTACCGGCGCCCTCGATACGGGCGCCCATCGCGGAGAGGAAACCCGCGAGGGCTGACATTTCGGGCTCACAAGCAGCGTTCTCGATAACAGTCGTGCCGTCGGCGAGTACGGCGGCCATCATGGCATTTCCCGTTGCCCCCACGCTCGAGATATCAAAAGCGACCCGCGCGCCGCGCAACTTCGCCGCGGAGGCGACAATATAGCCGTGATCTAATGAGAGCTGCGCTCCAAGCGCTTGCATAGCGTCTTGGTGCAGGTTCACCGGGCGGGGGCCCCAGGCACAACCTCCCGGCAGGGAAACCCGGGCTTCTCCAAAACGCGCCAGCAGTGGTCCGAGCACATAGATTGAGGCGCGCATTTTCTTGACATGGTCGTAGGGCGCCTCCACGGAATCGAGGCGACTTGCATCCAGGACAAGGGTGTGATCCTCGAACTCTCCCCGCACACCCATGCTGCGCAGAAGCGCCAGGAAGGTTGTGACATCCTGAAGCCGGGGGACATTCCGGATGCGCACCGTCCCCGGCACCAACAGGCTGGCCGCCATGATGGGGAGAATGGCATTCTTCGCCCCCCCAATCACGACCTCTCCGCTGAGCGGACGGCCGCCTTCAATCACAATCCCCTGCATCAATGCTCCCTGAACCGGTTACCGCTTGCGCGCAGCGAGAGCCTATCAGAAGTCCTGCCCATCATCCAGGGGCGCAAGGCCACCCGTGGTCGGTCATCTCTCCGCACTGGCGAGCGAGGAGCTGCCCGTCCACCGGATCCTCATGCAGATGCACCCCACGGCTCAACGAGAACCACCCGTGGCCGACCAGTCAGATCAGGAAGGATCCTAGAGCATCTCTGCAGATTTCGGCGCTGCAGCTCCTTCTCAATCGCACGTTCCTGGTCGGCGCCAATCTCGAAGCAGAGCAAGGCCCCCCTATGGATGAAGACCAGCGCCTGGTCGAGCAGCTCCCGAATTGCGTCGAGCCCGTCTGCTCCCCCGTGGAGCGCCTCGTGCGGCTCGTATTCGCGGATCTCAGCCGGCAGGTCCTGCATATCGGATGTGGAGACATAGGGAGGGTTGCTCACAATGGCTGCTACGGGAGCTGCCGGGTCAACGGCGGAAAGGAGATCCGATACAATCAGATCAGGTCCAGAAAGCCCGTTGGCTTCTGCGTTCTCGGCAGTGAGCTGGAGGGGAACAGCGGCAATATCGATCCCGAGCGGCCGGAACCAAGGGTTTACACCAGGCACCTTGGGGATCTGACTGACATTGAACCCGCTGCCGTTTACCGCAGGGCTTTGATTCCGGCTGGCTCGGCCACGAATCGCCTCGAACATCAAGGCCAAGAGGATTGACCCGCAGCCGACGCCGACATCAATCACCCAGGGACGTTCCTTGCCGGATGATCCTGACCCCCGGTATATTGCCCCGGATGCTGGAGCATCCGATGGCTGCGGACCACCCATCCCGAGCCGCCTTTCGGCCCAGCGCTGCAGAGCCTCCCAAGCCCTGTCCACCAGCACTTCGGTCTCTGAGCGGGGAATCAGCACGCCCCGGTGAACGCGCAGCGTCAGGTGGCGGAACGCTGCGGTGCCCAACACATACTGGAGCGGCTCGCTCGACAGGCGTCGATCCAGAAGCGCCACGAAGCGAGACTCCTCCAGGGCAGTCGGGTGGTACTCCGGGTGGGTAAAGAGGAAGGTCCGAGGTCTATCCAGGGCATGCGACAGTAGCAGCTCCGCCTCAAACCGCGGGTTGCCGGCCCCGATCACCTCGATGGCTTCGACCGCCTTTGAGAGCAACTCAACAAGCATCCATGTAACCGGCCCCGCGGGCACGCAGTGCAGCAGATGGCTGGTGAGAAGAACGGACCTAGACCCGATGCGTCAATAACCCTCGGCGCAAACCGCTATTGCTCAAAGATTATGGCCGCAGCAGGGTTAGAACCTGATCCCCGCGAGCAAGTAAATGCCCTGGGTCATTATCTCGGGTGCTTCTTCCCCGGGAATCCTCTCTACCTCTTCATTATCAGTGTCGTTGATGTCCACCAGCCCGAGCGAGTAGCGCCCCTCAACGAAGATGGCCGTCTTGCTCCTCCCGCCAAACTGGAAGCCAAGCCCTACGTTGAGACACAGATCCGTGCTCTTCAGATCATCCTTGATATCGTGATCCGTGGTCTCTGTGCCTCCAGGCGTTGTAACCTCAGTCGATACCTCCGCGCTCATCAGGAATCCGATCTCCACCCCCCCCCAAGATGTAGACACCGGAACCATTCTCCGCGGGTGCAAAACGGAGCATCGGATTGATGACTATATAGTCCAGCTTTATCTCGGACTCCGAGTCGTAATCATCTTCCGAGAATTCCCACTTGGCCCCCTTCATCATGTAGAGGACATCTGTGTCGAGTGAGAAGCCGGGTCTGATATTGAAGCCGAGGGCAGCACCAGCTCCAAAGCGCATTAGACGCTCGTAGGCCGGATCGGGATCGGGATCCACTTGGAGATCCGCCCAGTCGACCCCTCCCTTCAAAGAGAAGTCGATCGCCTTATCCTGGGCCAGGACAGGACCAGAGAGCATAAGTATCATCAGTACGCCGACTGCCAACTTCCGTGCCATAATGAACCTCCCCTTATTAGTTCGCCCAACGAACCCATCCCTGTTCCTGAGCTCTCAGGAGGGTTACTCTTTCACGGTCTCGTTATCACAGAGGCGGGCTTGATGCAATCCTTCTTGACGGAATTCTCACTCCACCAGGCCCACCCTCAGCTTCTCCTCGGTGTCCGCTACCTTGAGCGCCTCGATCAGTTCGTCCATCTCCCCCTCCATGAATACGGGGAGATTGTAGAGCGTGACACCGATCCGGTGGTCGGTTACGCGCCCCTGAGGGAAATTGTAGGTGCGGATCTTCGCACTCCGGTCACCCGTGGATACCATGCTGCGCCGCTTGTCGGAACGCTTCTTGTCCCTCTCGCAGCGCTCCGCGTCTTTTAATTTGGCGAGCAGAACCTTCATCGCCTTGGCCTTATTCTTGAGCTGGGAGCGCTCGTCCTGGCACTGCACTACGATGCCGGTGGGGATGTGTGTGATGCGCACAGCTGAGTCGGTGGTGTTCACGCTCTGCCCGCCAGGGCCTGAGGAACGGTAGACGTCGATACGCAGATCATCCTGGTTGATCTTGAATTCCACCTCCTCAACCTCAGGAAACACCGCCACGCTCGCTGCCGAAGTGTGGATCCTTCCAGACGCCTCGGTAGCCGGAACCCGCTGCACCCGGTGCACACCGCCCTCGAAGCGCAGCATCCCATGAACTCCGTGACCATCGACCAAGAAGGTGATCTCCTTCATGCCCCCGAGGTTGTTGCCGCTCGTGCCCAGGATCTCGAGCCGATAGCCCTTTCTTTCGGCGAACTTCGCATACATCCTGAACAGATCGGCAGCGAACAACGTCGCCTCTTCCCCGCCAGTGCCCGCCCGGATCTCGATGATTGCGTTCTTTCCATCATTGGGATCCCTTGGAATCAGCAGACGCTTGAGGTCATCCCTCGCCCGCGCCTCTGCTGCCTCCAGGCACTCCATTTCCGCTTTGGCAAGGGCAACTAACTCCGCATCGCTCGAATGGGCCACAATCTGCTTGGCCTCACTGTAGACCTGTAGGGCCTTGTGGTAGGCATCCATCGAAGTGAGTAAGGCTCCCAATCTCGCGTGTTCACGCCCGGCGCGCTTCATCTCTTGAGGATCGGAGAGGACCTTCGGATCCGCCATCCGCTGGCATAGCGCTTCATAGCGGTCTCGCACTTCTTGGTATGATTTCAGAAGATCGGCGCCCATCTCCGGCACCCCCCTTAGGGCTCGCGCAACCCCTTATCGCACACCATTCTACCGGCCCCTTTCCCCAAAAGGGAGAACCGGTCCCCGGGAGACAAAGAACCGCCCGGACCACAATCATGTGGTCCGGGCGGCGTAGCTTTCAGTGGTCCTACTGATCGGCCGCGGGTTTCACTTTCTCCGCCTTCCCACTTGCCTTCTGAGACGGCTTGTCCGCCTTCGCCTTGGCAGCAGGCTTCTCATCGGGGACACTTTTTCTCTCCTGTCCATATTTTTTCATGAAGCGCTCGACGCGACCCGCCGTGTCGATGAGTTTCTGCTTGCCCGTAAAGAAGGGATGGCAGTCGGAACAAATCTCGACCTTAATTTCCTTACCTGCCGTAGTCCGCGTCTCGAACTCATTGCCACAGACACACTTGACTATTGTCCTAACATACTTCGGATGGATGCCCTTCTTCATGGATCCCTAGCTCCCCTCACGGTGCGTTCCCCCACCTGGCCGGACTTCCCTGGAGCCCTCTGGTGGCGACGCATGCCACTCGATTTTTCTCCGGGCCACCATCATCCTTGCTCTGCAATCGCCTCTCGAACCCTCCGTACTAGGGGATTCGGGAGGGCTGCTACCCTCGGCCCAATCGGCGAGTATACTCCTTAACCGTTCATCGCTTCTAGGAACTTCTTGTTCGTCTTGGTCCGGCTCATTTTCGTGATCAGGAACTCCATGGCCTCAACCGGATTCATCTCACTGAGGAACTTGCGGAGAATCCATACCTTGCGAAGATCCCCCTCGGGTATGAGCAGCTCCTCGCGCCTCGTTCCTGACCGGTTGAGGTCGATGGCCGGGAAAATGCGCTTATCCGAAATCTTGCGGTCGAGCACCAGCTCCATGTTCCCTGTGCCCTTGAACTCCTCGAAGATTACCTCGTCCATGCGGCTTCCGGTCTCAATCAGAGCGGTGGCAATGATGGTCAAGGAACCGCCTTCTTCGATGTTGCGTGCCGCGCCGAAGAAGCGCTTCGGTCGATGCAGGGCATTCGAGTCGACACCGCCGGAGAGTATCTTCCCGCTGTGCGGTACTACGGTATTGTAGGCCCGGGCCAGGCGCGTGACTGAATCCAGGAGAATCACCACATCTGTTTTGTGCTCCACCAACCGGCGCGCCTTCTCGATCACCATCTCCGCCACCTGAACGTGCCGCTCGGCAGGTTCGTCAAAAGTTGAACTGATAACCTCAGCATCCACCGAGCGCTCCATATCGGTAACTTCCTCAGGTCGCTCGTCAATGAGGAGGGTCATCAGTTTGACCTCTGGCTGGTTCTCTAGAATGGCATTCGCGATCTTCTGAAGGATGATCGTCTTTCCCGCCTTGGGAGGCGAAACGATTAGTCCGCGCTGGCCTTTCCCTATGGGGCACAGGAGGTCAATGATCCGCACCGTGATGTCGCGGTTCTTCACCTCCAGGGACAGTCTGTCCGTCGGGTAGAGAGGCGTCAGATTGACGAAGAGCGTCTTGCGCTTGGCGACATCGGGGCTCTCGAAGTTGATCGCCTCGACCCTGAGGAGCGCGAAGTATCGCTCGCCGTCCTTGGGCGGACGGACTTGGCCAGAAACCGTATCGCCCGTTCGAAGATCGAAACGCTTGATCTGTGAGGGTGAGACGTAGATATCATCCGGGCTCGGCAAGTAGTTGTAATCGCTCGAGCGCAGGAAGCCGTATCCCTCAGGCAGGACCTCCAGCACGCCTTCGGCAAAGATCAAGCCGTTCTGCTCAGTCTGCGCCTCCAGGATCTTGAACATCAACTCCTGCTTGCGCAACCCTGTTGCCGCTTGCACACCAATATCCTGGGCAAGCTTGACAAGATCGGTGATGGTCTTCTTCTTCATCGCCGGAAGATCCATCGCCTTGGCTTCAGCTGGCTTGGTGCGCAAAGAGCTACCGCGTGGGCTTTCACTCGACTTCTGCGACGATGTGGTCTCGCGCTTGGAATTCTTGCGGTCGACCGCCTCTTTTTGATCGACTGCGGCCACGCTCTTGCTATCGTTGGCTTCCATAGCCTTACTCTGTCTGGGAACCATAAGACCCCGCTTTTCGTAGTGACCCAACCGAATGGACATACAATCTAGGGAAATCCTCCCACCCCGTCAGCCCCAATTGAAAAACCAGCCGGGACATCCCGAAGCTGCGCTCGTTCGCTCCTGCATAATTCAGCGCACAGGCGGGGATCAGTGGAGAATTTTCGAATTGGTGATCCGGTGCTTTTCAGCACCCACGGACGCGATCCTAATCCAGCTATCCTTGCGTGTCAACGGATTTCGATTCAAAAACCCACCCGGGGATTTCCCAACCCACTCTCCTCTATGCTTCGCCGCTGAAGCCCAGGCCCAAACGCTCCGGCATTGCAGCCCCACGGCGAAACATCGTCCTTCTTGTCCAGGTGGGATATTCGAGCCCCGCCTCCTTCAGAATGTCGGCCGTTACCTCTGCAACTTAACAGTCTGCGTCCCCGCCGCTGATGTCGGATCAGCCCTTAGGGCTCGCTGATGATCTCCTCGTATCTCTCCTCGGAAACCCGCCTGAAGCTATCCCGGAAGACCTCATCAGGACCATTGAACACAAACACCCGGCCTTCGGTCCAGTAAAACCAAATATCGTAGGTGCTACGGCTGCCTGCATACTCATAGGCCTGCTGTGGCTCACCCCTGGTGCGCAGTGTCTTGAGTATGTCGGATCCGGGGCCGCGGCCAGTTACCTTCTTGCGAATGTCTGTCGTTGGCACCGGCCTTTTTGACTCAAGACAGCTATGGAGCACAATGTGCCAAGCACCATTTCGCTTGTCGCCGGCAGCATTGTACAGTCTGCCCATGAATAGGTGGAACGCCGGATTCCACGGTTCAACATCCAAGAGGCGATGTCCCTGCTCCAGCGCTTTGTCTGCCTCCCCCACCTCCATGAGTGCATAGGCCACATTTTCCAGTGCGCCTGTGTCGTCGGAATCGATCTCCAGAACCCGGTCATAGGCTTCGATTGCCTTGCGCAGCGCCCGGTTTACCTCGTCTCCATCCAGTAATTCGGCTAACTTGCCGTTTGCCACACCCAGGTTGAAGTAGATTGCAGCCATGTCCTCCTGAGGTCTGGAGAAGCTTGCGGCTCTCTCGAACATGTCCACCGCTTCCATATAACCTTCTTTCGTTCTCCGCTCTAGCGCCTGAATCCCAAGTGAGCTGAAGACCCGGAAGAAAAAGTCCAGCAGCTCAGGTCGCTCTCCAGCCATCTGGCGGGCCCGCTCGAAATTCTCCATGCCCGCCTGACGGTCGCCGAGTTGAAAAAGCACCTTCCCAAGGTTGCTGTAATTCTTCACGCTGTCGGGGCAGAATAGGATTGCGCGCTCAAACCGGTCGACAGCAAGCTTGAGTTTCTTGATCGCCTCCTCTTCATTTCCCTTGAGACGGGCCTCGGCCGCACCCTTTGCGTCGGCCAGTCCGCCGTTGTACCGGTTGCTCCAGGAGGAGATCCGAACGTTCGCAATGCTCTCGATTAGCTCGGGGGAGGCCAACTCCTCGGCTTTCTCAATCGCGGCAACCGCCTCTTCGTCACGATCGAGTTTCGCCAGAGTGCTGCCAACCCACATGTGTGCTTCCGCATTCTTTGGCTGCTCCGCGACGGCTTTCTGGAAATTCTCCAGCGCCTTGTCGAACCGCTCTTGATCGAAATGCAGCTTCCCGCCAGCCAGCCATCTGCTCCCGCAGCCGACTACCAGTGCCACCATTATGGCCACAATCCCCGGCATCAGGATTCTTGAACCGTTGCTCATGCTTCCTCTCCTTGAAAGTACCCTCCCCCGCACGGGGGAGTGCTGCCCATGACCCGGAGACCAATTCACACTGGTGAACTGTAGAATGGGCAAGCGTAAACTTGAGGCCCGGCAAGTGTCAAGCCACAGGCGCTATCCAGCACACAAGGAAATCTCAGCTCTCCGCGCTCTCGGCCCTGCCCAGACGGCCCACAGCACATGGCTGGTGAGAAATGCGGTCTATAGCATGCTTACGGGATCCATGTCCACTTGGACCCTCACACGGCCTTTGGATCTGGATCGCTGGCCCGACCGCTCCATGACCTGCTCCAGCGCTTTCGTCAACAGGCCGACGTTCCGGCCGATCAACGTCACATGCCACCTGAACTGGCCCCTGAGCCTGCTCAGCGGCATGGGCGCCGGACCCAGAAGTGAAATCCCAGGCTGGCCACCCATCCGGCTCGCTTCTTCCATTGCCCTGCGGATCACAGCCTCCTCATGCGGCCCATCAAAGAGCAGATTGGCTATACGGCGGTGGGGCGGATATCCCAGCGCTTTGCGCTCATTCAGTTCGGACTGATAGAACATCTCGTAGTCTTGGAGACCCGCCGCGGAAATGACGTGGTGATCGGGGAGATATGTTTGGAACACGACTTCCCCTGGCTTATCTCCACGCCCCGCCCGCCCCGCCACTTGTGTCAGGAGTTGGAACGCACGCTCCTGACCACGGAAATCGGGGAAACACATCTCCCTATCAGCATTGATCACACCGACCAGTGTGACGCGCGGGAAGTCAAATCCCTTCGCTACCATTTGGGTTCCGAGGAGGATGTCCGCTTCACCGCAATCGAACGCATTGATTATGGCCTTCAGGGAACCCCGCTTCCGCGTGGAGTCCGCATCCATCCGCAGAACCCGGGCTTCGGGGATGTGCTGCGCAAGGGAGGCTTCCACGCGCTGGGTGCCAATCCCGCGGAAAGAGAAATCCGACCCGCGGCACTGCGGGCAGGTTTCCAGATCCCGGAGCACATAATTGCAGTAGTGGCAGCGCAACCGCTTCTCCTGGCGGTGGTGGGTCAGCACAACACTGCAGTGAGGACACGCAAAGACATGCCCGCAAGCGCGGCACTGTACACTGGTCGAGAAACCGCGACGGTTGAGAAAAATGATGGCCTGGTCCCCATCCGCGTGAACCCGCCGCAATCGCTCCAGAAGATATGCGGAGAGGGGCTCCCCCGGGTCTCTCTCCCCACCACCAACCATCTTCAACCCGGATGGGGTTTCTCCCGTCTCCCGTGTGATACTCCGCAGGTCGACCAGCGTGACCTCCGGCTGCGGCTTCGATGCCACGCGTTCTGGCATGCAGAGCCTCTCGTATTTGCCCCGGTCCGCGTTTACGCTCGACTCCAATGACGGGGTCGCCGAACCGAGGATGGTCACCGCGCCCTCAATACGCGCCCGCATGAGTGCCGTGTCCCGGCCATGGTACCTAGGTGTCTCAGCTTGCTTGTAGGAGGGCTCGTGCTCCTCATCGATGACGATGAGACCGAGATTGGCCACCGGCACAAAGACGGCCGACCGGGCCCCCACAACCACCCGGATGCGACCAAGTCGGGCATGCCACCAGGCCCGACGCCTCTCGGCGGTTCCGAGCTGACTGTGGTACTCCGCTACAAGATCCCCGAAGCGCTCCCTAACTCGACGGACAATCAGCGTCCCCAAGGCAATCTCCGGAACCAGAAAGAGCACGCTATTCCCGGAAGCCAGGACAGCCTCCGCGGCTCGGAGATAGACCTCTGTCTTCCCGCTACCCGTAACGCCCTGGAGCAGAAAGGTACGGGCCGACCGTGATGCGATCGCCTGTGTGATCTCCCCTACAGCGCGCGACTGCGCCGGATTGAGTTTGATTCTGTGAACGGGCGCGGAAATGGAATCCATCTGGGTCGCCTCGGCCGGCATCTCGCGCGGGGGCCGAGCCAGTAACCTTGGTACCGCCGTTTCAATCATCATCCCGATCGGGGCCAGGTAGTACCGGGAGGCCCAGTGGGTCAGCTCCAGAATCTGCGGGCTCAGGAGAACCGGCTCCGGATCAATCCGTTCGATCTCTCTGAGCTTCATGCCGGGAGGAGATGCCGAAGTCCTTTCCGCCGATTTCAGGTCCAGGACGAAGCCGAAGGTCTTCCGACCCCGAAGTGGAACCCGGACCCGGTGACCAGGACGGATTTTCCCCTCGAGCGCACGCGGGACCTTGTAGAGGAGCGGCCGCGCAAGCGCTACCGGCAGGGCAACTTGGGCAATGGCTTGTGGTGGTTCCACTTCAGGCACTCCGCACCGGGGATCTTCTCCCAGCGCCCCGCGCCTCTTTCGGCCCGCTCCGGTTCCATTTGAGATCCGCAGCGACCTCATGGGGACATCTGGAATATTCTCACCCGGTGCGGAGTATACAGGGGATATCCATAACTTTCCCGCTGAGAATGCAAGGGACACTAGGAGGCCAGAGATGAATGTCCACCATCTCCCGGCTCCGCAACTGCTTCCAGCAAGCCTCTTATCCGTGCGATGAGTTCCGCAGGCCGGAACGGCTTCGTCATATAGGCGCTCGCTCCAACCTCCATTCCCTTGTCCCTGTCCGCTTCGCCATCCATGGCTGTCAGAAGAATGATGGGTGTCTCAGCAAACTGCTCGTCGGCTTTCAGTCGCCTGCAGACTTCATAGCCATCCATTCCCGGCATCATGATATCCAGCACGATGAGGTCGGGATTATCCTCGGCGGCTTTTTTCAAGGCCTCATTCCCATCGGTGGCGGTGACGACCCGATAGCCCTCCATGCCGAGGCTGAACTCCAGGATATGCGCGATGTAGACCTCGTCATCGACCACCAGGATCCGCTTGTGCCTCACTGCTGCTTCTCCTTCTCTGTCATCAGCGCGGCCCGGTCATAGCGCCGATTGATCCCCTCTCGGCCAGATGACTCGACCTTCGCACAGTATCGAACCTATCCCCTAAGCTGCTCGACGTTCCCAGACGACTACGCTGGCAGATTCCTGCTTCCCAAACGCCTTCAGCTCGGCCGCGATCTGACTGATCTCACCCATGTGTGTTAGCTCTTTATGCTCATTGGTGACCGCAGCTACTGTCAAGGTCATGATTGGGAACCTGACTGGATTGCCTTTTCGATCGTGCGCCTCTATGAAACCTTTCGCGCGATCCTCAGGAGTATATAGCTTGGGGATTTTCCGATCGAAGTCTTGAACAACCTCTTGGATAACATTCTCTGCGTGCTCAAGGTCAACTATGAGGACAAAATCATCCCCGCCCACATGGCCAACGAAATCGCCCCCGGAACCTTCGAGAGTCACAGATCCAACAAGGATGGAGGCTGTCAGCCTTATGGCCTCATCGCCTTTCTGGAAACTATAGTAATCGTTGAACCCCTTGAAGTTGTCTATATCGATATAGAAGAAAGCGAATTTCTCGCCCAGTTCAATGCGCCTACTGACCTCATTCTCGATCGCTATATTCCCAGGGAGGCCGGTCAGTGGGCTGGCTGCTCTCTGCATCTGACCCCACTGAAGGAGATTGCTCACACGCACGAGCAACTCGTCCAGTTCATATGGCTTGGTCAAGTAGTCATTCGCGCCTCCAGTAAGGCCACGAACCTTATCTTCCTGATCAGACATAGCCGTGAGCATGATGATCGGGACATTGGCTGTGGATATGCTTGTTTTGATGCGCCGGCAAACTTCCCAACCGTCCATTCCTGGCATCATGACATCGAGAAGAACGAGATCCGGGATCTCCTCGTTGATCAGTCGAAGTCCCTCTTCACCATCCTCTGCGGCTCTCACGGAGTAATGGGCGCGTTCGAGCTGCAACTTGAGAATGGTCCTCAAGTTGATGTCGTCCTCGACAACTAGGATGCGGCTTCCTGACTGGGCGTCAGTCATTCATTTCCCCCCGAACTCATCTCGCCGACAAGCAGACAGGATCGTCTATAACCCATCGGCGTTGCCGGGGGATTGTTTAGCGGCCGAATCGGCAATGGCCGGGTTTGAGACACTTGAAGTAACTGGCCGGTATGTTGGCCTTTCCGGCAGTGTTCGCGTGTACGCTTTCCCCTATGGAAGCACTTACACACCCACCAAGCGGCAACAAAGGCGGGTTTCCGCCACCCGCCTCACGTCGCTTCTCCTTATGCTGGTTCCAGGGCGGCACGTCCGTCGTGATGCCCGCTGAGGCTGGGTTCACCTGTTCTCAGTCGGGGGCGTAATCACGGGGCGGTCTGCTGATAGTGGCCGGTCCAATCGTCCAGATTGGGTATCGCCGCCAGATCGTAGCTGGAGCACTCCCCACGCTGCAGGCGCTGAAGTGCAGCCATACCAATCATCGCGGCGTTGTCCCCGCAGAGGGGGGGCGAAGGGATTTCCAGCTCAAGCCCGCGCTCCGCCGCTCCTTCCACCAGGCGCTGTCTCAGCGCCCGATTGGCGGCCACTCCACCAGCGACCACAACCCTGGATGCCCCCGCCTTCTCGACCGCCTTCCAAAGCTTGCGGCTCAAGACATCAACGACCGCTTCCTCAAAACTCGCCGCCACATCGGCCACAAACCGGGCACGCTGGACCGGATCCGCGGGACGCTCGGGCCAGTCTTGCTCGTCGAGGAACAGCTTCACCGACGTCTTGAGGCCGCTGAAACTCAGGTCCAACCCCCCCCCATCCAGATCCAGCCAGGCCCGAGGAAATGCGTATGCCTCCGGATTCCCGGCCCTGGCAGCTTTGGAGATCGCTGCTCCCCCAGGGAAACCCATCCCGAGAAGTTTGGCCACCTTATCGAAAGCTTCCCCAGCAGCATCATCCCGCGTGGCGCCCAGAAGGCTCCACCGGCCCCATTCGGAGACGAGCATAATTTCGGTGTGCCCGCCCGACGCCACCAGTCCAACGAAGGGTGGCCGAGCCCGGTCCGCCCCAAACTCGAGCGCGGCGGCAGCCAGATGCCCCTCGATATGGTTGATCCCAATCACCGGAATCCCCAACCCATATGCCAGCGCCTTGCCAAGCGAGAGTCCCACCAGTAGCGAACCGATCAGTCCGGGGCCGCTCGTTACTGCGACGGCATCCAGTGCGGGAAGATCGACACCAGCCTGCTCGAGGACACGACTCACAACGGGACCGATAAGTCGAAGGTGCTCACGCGATGCCAGTTCCGGAACGATCCCCTCATATTCCTCGTGGATCAACTGAGAGGAAACAAGGTTACTGAGTAGCGTAACCGTCCCGGCTTCCCCGGCCAGCACCGCCGCGCAGGTATCGTCGCAGGAGGTCTCTATCGCGAGAACAAGCATGACCCCAGCTTAGCATGCTCCCAACCCATCCGCCAGAGTTGGGCCGCCGGAGCGCGGGCACTCCATTGCCGAACAGATCTAAATGAAGTATACTCAACCGGTTGATGGGACCCAGATCTCTACGTTGACAGGATCCTGGTCTCTGTGTTGACAGGATCCTGGTCTCTGTGTTGACGGCACCCAGGCCTTTGTACCAAAACCCAAGGGGGCCTTGGCCACGATCTGCCCCGGATCGCCGGGGTGTAGACAAGGTGACCTGTACGGGAGCCCGGCTCGCATGACAAGCTGGCGGCTCCAGGGAGCTAGCACGATGGGATTTGCATCAAGTTCTGCAAGGTTGTCCGCCGCCCTTCAATCCAAGACTGCCGCTGGGCTCGCCGGCGCCATCGCCTGGATCTTGGTCCTCGCGGGACCCGCCCAGGCCGTTGACATCATCGATCTCCATGTCAACACATCCCAGGGCGTACCCGCCCCCCCTTACACGGTAGGAACACCAGTCACGATCTCGGGGGTCGTGACCGTGGGCGTCGGTACTTTCACATACGAGTACACGGATGTCTATGTCCAGGATGCCACGGCTGGTGTAATGGTGTACAAAGCCGGTTCGCCGCCCTACTCATTCGAGATTGGCGACAGCGTCACTATCGAGGGGGAGATTGAGCACTACCGCGGGATGACCGAGGTCGTCTATGACACCTACACTGTGCATGCCACTGGCGCCGCACTCCCAGACCCCTTGATCGTCCACTGCGAAGACGTTGAGAACGTCTTCCAGCCTGACTATACCGAACCAAACGAGGGACGGTTCGTCCGTTTGAACAACGTCGCATGGACCGGATCCTGGCCCAGCTTCAGCGGCCCTATCACCCTACACGACGAGACGGGAACCTGCACACTCTATATCGATGGCACAACCGGCATCCAGGACATGACACCTCCCTCCGGGCCCTTCGACGTCGTGGGTGTCATCAAGCAGTACGCCGGTTTCACCCCACCGTATACCAGCGGATATGAAATCCTGCCGCGGAGCGAAGAGGATTTCTTTCTCCTCCCGGGACCGCAGTTTCTAGATGGTCCACGCGAGACCAACATCCAACACGATAATGTGACCATCCATTTTGAAACCGACACCCCAACAGATGCCACGATCCGCTACGGACTTACGAACTCCTATGAGCTGGGCACGGTAACCAGCGCCGCAACCGCAACCGTGCACGATATCGTAATCGAAAACCTGGACGCTGCCACCATCCACCACTATGAAGTCACCGTCGAGGACGCCGTCGGCCAGACCACGACCCCGGACAAGCTCTTCTGTTCAGGTTCGGCACCGGGCTGCACCGGAACAATTTCCTGCATCTTCAACAAGTCGGTCGATCATTCCCTCGCTACATACAGCCAGGCCACGGGCGGGCAGGATCTAGAGGGATGGATCATCGATCGGATCAACGCAACGCAACTCACCATTGATGTCGCCCTCTACAGCTTCAACCTAGCGGCTGTGGCCGACGCCCTGATCGCGGCGAAGGACCGCGGTGTGCAGATCCGCTTCGTCTACGATAACCGCGCCACCTACCAGGAACAAGTAATACGCCTGCAGTCAAACGGCATTTTAGTGATCGACGACTCGTTTGGTGCCAACAGCGGCAATGGGATCATGCACCATAAACTCTGGACCTTCGATGCACTAAGCGAGGACCCCGCTGATCCATGGGTCTACAGCGGATCCTGGAATCTGACCACGCAGGGCACGCACACCGATGCCCAGAATGTGATCATGATCCAGGATCAAGCTCTGGCCGTGGTCTGCACCGCCGAGTTCAATGAAATGTGGGGGTCGGAGGTATGGATCCCCAACCCGGATCTTTCCCGCTTCGGAGTAAACAAGGACGACAATACCCCGCACCTGTTCAATGTCGGGGGACGAGAGCTGTCTCTCTACTTCGCCCCCTCGGACCCCTGGCTGGGAGCCATGATCGATGAAGTGGAGGAGACGCAGTTCGCGACGCATTTCTGTATAATGAGTTTCACGCGCTACGACCTGTGCAATGAGATCGAGGACCGGTGGATGACAGTGCCCGGTTTTGAAGTGCGGGGCGCATTCGACTCCTCAGAGGGCGGGAACAGTTACAGCCAGTATCACCCGATGCATGGCGATGGCGCCTACGCCTGGAACCCACCCGCCGATGTCTGGCTCGATGCCGAAACAGGAACACTGCACCACAAGTACATGATCCTGGATGTCAATCACACCGGATCCGACCCGGTGCTGATCACAGGCAGCGCCAACTGGAGCACTGCCGCCTTCGCCACGAATGACGAAAACGTCCTCATCGTCCATGACCCTTCGATTGCGAACCAGTACTACCAAGAGTTCGCCGAGCGCTACTACGCGGCAGGCGGCAGCGCGCCGTTGGCCGCCAATATTGTGCCCATTCCTGATACACGCGTGCTCTTGCGCGTGGGGCCGAACCCATCGCCTTTCGACCTGTGGGCAACTTTCTCGCTGGATGTCGGCGGGCCCGTAACGTGCCACCTCTACGCACCCGACGGTCGCCTTGTGGGTCGCCTGCTCAAGCAGGTGGTAGCTCCAGGGCAGCACAGGATCCGCTGGCAGCCGGAGCCCGGAAGCGCTCTGGCCTCCGGAATGTACTATGTGCGCCTCTCAACACCGATGGGCCAAGTGAGCCGGCGCGTGACGTTCGTGCGATAGAGGAAAAAGGGGCAAGCCGGCTCTGCTGGTCCCATTGCGGGTGTCCGCGACACCACAATGTCGGAGAGATCGGGGCGGGGGCTGACCCGCACCCTTAGCCAACTCGCCGCGCCCGATCCTTGCCGCAGTGCCGAATTGCGGTCCGACGGGGAATAGATTGCAAAACACAGGCCACCGCGCGCGGAGCCGCCAAAGCTGCTGTGATTAGACTGGCCTGTCCCACTGCAGATATGCGAAAAGGGGGGACATTAGATAGTTCTTGCGCGAGCCCTTGGACCCGATGCGGCAACAATCCTCGGCACAAACCGCTATTTACTCGCGCGCGAGTACGCCATTGGGCAAGCCGACCGTCCCCTGACCGCCCACAGACTGGTCATGTTCATCGCAGCGGAGCAATCTTCCCCCTATCCCGCATATCTCAGGGGGCTAGCGAGGGGCAACACCGCGGTGAATGTTCCCCGCGTTCCCTGCTCTTACACACTACAGCGCAGAATAGGGACCATATAGCGGGCCCCGCTGGACAGGTCGAATGGCTGGGTGATGGATAGATCGCCAAAGGTCGTCACCCAGTCGAAAACCCCGGAGAGTTTGACAAGCGCGCGGAGCTCATGATATGCGAAAAGCCGCACGGGCGCATTGTCCCGGATCCGTGTAACCTTGTTTCCGTCGGTGACATCCAGCGCAATCTCAAGGTCAAGCAGCTGCGTGATCGGATCCACGGAGGTATTCTCATTCCCCACCCGTACTTTGACGAGAACGCCGTTCTGCTCTACCTCCCATTCGCAAGGGCATGACGAACCACAATTGAAGAGTGAAGCCGGATGTTCTCCCTCGATCACATAAAGTCCACCGCGGCCGAGGTTCTTGGCCACAGTCACCAGGTGAGTGATCACATCCTCGTTTCGCAACAGATAGCAGAAAGCGGAATGGGGACAGAAGGCGAGGTCCACAGCCTCGGGAAGTGAGAAGTCTTGAAGATCGGCCAATAGAATCGTGGCCGCCTGTGTCTCAGCCGAAGGGCCATTGCTTCCCACGGGCACAGCCTGCAAGGAGATCGATCGCTGCTGTCCGCTGGCCACCGCAATGGCTTTCTCTTCGGCGTAGGCAACCATCTCAGGAGAGGACTCAACCCCGTAGGAGCGCACCCCCAAGGAGGCGAGCCGATGCATGTGATACCCAGGCCCGCAGCCGACCTCCAGGAATGCATCAAGCTTCCCACGACCCAGGTTCCGGCTGAGGTACTCAAGGAAGCCGCACTCAACTTCCAGGTCACGATTGGCAAACGCAATGTCGTAGTAGCGCGGTTGAACACGAATTCCATCATGCCGCAGCAGTGCGATCGTATCCATCGGTCTTCCCTCCACGGTCACTGCAGTTTCGTCTCCACCCGCGTAGTCACGCGGCCTGAGATCTCGCGCGCCTTCTTGAGGGCCTCTTCCGCCTTCGCGCGTGTCTCGCGGGTGAAGTCCGATGGCGCGAGGCTTGCGAGGTTGATCAGCACATTGTAATAGGCACCCTCTGCACAGGTGTGGGCGGACAGCGCGGCCACACCGGCATCGCTCAGTGAGTTCTGGTTGCCCTTCTCCGCCACGATCTCCGCCAGCTCCAGCGCGGCGATGCTGCGCTCCAGTACCCCCAGCGGCACGAGCGTGGCACCCTCGGTGGCCTTGCGGATCGCCGTGTCGCGGGCGGCCTTCTCATCATCGGTTTTCTTCTTCATGCGCATGGCCGCCATCAATACATTGAAGGAATCGGTGTCCCGATCAACGTCGAGCAGGAACTCGTCTTTCAAGCGCTGGCCCTTCGCTGACACCTCGGCCAGCTCATCCTGCTGCTCTTCGTAGCCCTTTTTGCCCTGGGTGAGAACGGCAACCATAGCCGATAGGCTGGCGCTGAGAGATCCGCAGAGTGAAGCCACGCTCCCACCGCCCGGCGCCGGCGACTCGCTGGAGAGTTCGTCTGTGAAATCCGCACACGTCATGTCGACCAGTGCGTTCGCGCGCCCCCCAACGGCATATTCGATGATCTTCTCTTCAGGTTTGAACGGGGCAACATCGTTGAGACCAAGGGAATGGGTCGCAATGTGTAGCAGCTCCTTCTCCGACACGCCCGGCCAGCGGCCTTGCTTCTCCAAGTAGTGACGGCCGGCCATCAGCATCGCCTCCAGCGGCACCAGTCCGACGATTTCGCTGCCCGTGACACGTAACCCATACTCCAACCCCACCTCGCAGCAGGTGTCAAAGGCCTTGTGCATAGAGGTAACGTGGTAGTTGGTGAGATTGATCGAAACCTGAGCCTTGCCGTACTCGTCAATGATCCAGCCAACAGCGCGACACTCCTTGAGCAGCCCTGGTTTGCGCAGCTTGTTGCCCTGCTCGTCCTTGACAACCTTGCCGTTGCCGTCTCGCAACAGGCGCCCTCGATCGCGGATATCAAGTGCGATCTGGTGGGCCAGTTTCTTCTCGCGGGAGTTAACGTTCACGTTGTAAGCGATCAGGAATTCGCGGGCGCCAATCACGACGGCGCCGGTTTTGGGAATAAACTTATTGGGACCGTAGTCCGGCTTCCATTCCGGCTTGCCCAGCTTGCTGGGCCACGCCTCGTACTCTCCAACGCGAATCTCAGCCAAGCTGGTCCACTCGGGCTTCGTCGCAGCATGTTCATAGAGGAAAACGGGAATGCCCAGCTCCTCGCCGACACGCTGGCCCAGGCGCTTGGAGAGCGCGACGCAGTCATCCATCGTCACACCCGAAACCGGAACGAAAGGACAGACATCGGTGGCGCCCTGGCGCGGGTGCTCACCCGCATGCTTGGTCATATCGATCAGCTCTGCCGCCTTCTTGATCAAGCGGAAGGCCGCTTCGACAACGGCATCCGGATCGCCCACAAAAGTGATCACCGTGCGATTGGTGTCCGCCCCTGGATCAACATCCAACAAGGTTGCCCCTTCGGTGGCATCAACCTGTCCAGTGACCTCGTCGATGATCCGGCGATCCCGCCCCTCGCTAATGTTGGGCACGCACTCAACCAACTTCCTCATGCCGGTCCTCCGCTTATGCGTGGATTCCTGAGCCCCTGCCGTTTGCACAGCACTGCGAAGGCTCAATTGAAGCGCTGCATCCTAGCACAGTAGCAGGCAGGATCACAACGAGCACAGCGGCACGCAAGATTACGACGAGCACAGCGGCACGCAGGAACACGCGGACCACGGTACCCTGGTGCGTGATCCTCACTCACAAAACACGCGCACGACGTCGCCGCTAGCAGAATCGACGTCCACATTCAGTTCCCTCAGGGCATCCATTAGCTCTTCGCCCTGCAGCCCGCTCAGTTGGGAGAAAT
>JAGMDA010000205.1 GCA_023128935.1 Candidatus Eiseniibacteriota bacterium
CCCGGTGGTCGGCGCTAACGCGAATGATGGCGTTGTCTTATCAATTGCTGCCGGGCAGGCGTTTTAGAGCGGACCAGCCATCTGCTGCAGGGGTTGCGGGTGGATTTCCGTCGGGGAGGGTGCGGACGGAATTTATAGGCATATCAAGCCGCCCTGGGGATCTGTGAACGCCTCCGGGATCATTGACACTGCGCCGAGAAATGCTCATAATAGTATAAGACCGTATTCCGACCTATCGGATTGGTCAAAATGGTGAGCGAGCGGTGAGGGGGTATAGGCAGACCACAGGAGTGATGTCCTTGGCTGAGGGTGCCACGGATGGAACTTCAGAGCGGTCGTTGTCGGCCGCACCTGCTCTATAGAAAGACACTGCTAGCTCGCATGCCCCCGTAGCGGAAGGTCTGCTGCGGGGGCTGTTTGTTTCGGCGGATTTTCCCCACACGCCCGCGGTAGAGGGTTTGGGAGATGTGGGGCAGGCGCTACGACTTCGCTGCGGGCTCTCTACTGACCCGACCTCGACTCCTCGGTGAGTTCTTGGGCTGAACCGGACATGCAAGGGCTCTCCGAGAGGAACTCGGTCCGAGCCAGGCTACTTCAGCAAGGTAAGGCGCTGCGTCTGTTCCTGGGTGCCAATGGACAGATGGCAGAAATATGCCCCGGGGGCAACCGGTAACCCCGCATGATCCGACCCGTCCCACTCCACGACGCCAAGGCCGGCCAGGCGGTGGCCCGCGAAGAGCTGCCGCACGCATCTGCCGATCGGATCATAGATCCCAACCTGCAGATGCCCTGCTGATTGCAGGTAGAACCTCAACGCTGTTGTTCTGGTGAAGGGGTTGGGGGATGGGGCGTAGAGGAGTGTGCCGCGCATTCCGTGAGGCTCTCTGATCTCCGTGTATCCGCAGGGGTTCGGATCGCATGAGGTCCACTCCGGGTGCCAGGCGCCACCGAGCGCCTCGCACTGCTCCTCAAGCACGATGTTGCATGCCTCCATGACGCAGCAGGCGGCCAGCGAACAGTTCTCCCGGATCAGCACAGTGCCATCGTGCCAGACGATGTCGGGGACATACTGGCCTGCCCGATAGAACTCGATGTAGTCGAAGGTGATGTCCGTGTCGCCCGTTTCGGCCGGGGCTTGAAACGTGATCGAGGAGAGAGCCCCCGGACCAGTGATCACCACGCCGCCGCTGAGCAGAACGTGGGAGATGAAAACAGTTGAGTCGCCAACTTCGGTGAGCCACCAGGTACTTCCCGGCGGGTCGATCATCAGGGATTCCTGCTGCGCGGACACGAAGGTGAGCACAGTGGGGTCGAATCTGATTACAGTCTCGTAGCCGTCAAACTCGCTCCCGGCGGAGTCAACCCACACGAAGGCCGTGAAGACCTCCTCCAACTCGGCGCAGATAGGATCAGGGTAGATTGAGACGCTCACGCCCGCATTTGCAGGTGCAGCCACCCAGCACAATGCGAGGAGCGCTATGGCGAATTGGATCCACGCGAGACGGGTCCGTCCGAGATGAGCCTTCCTGTGGCATCGATCTTCCATTGCAGGCCTCCTGACAGAGTTCCCCGGCGACGAATCCCTCAGTGCGAGGTGAACTGGTGCCTCCTACCAATGCTACCAGGCGATGGCACCCATGCCCCGGCGCGGTGTTCTCAGCGATTTCTCCAGCGCCGATCAGCCGCACGGCATGGCCGAGACGGATCATTCACAATCTGGCGGCAGTCTGTGCAGTTCCTCGAACCACACTTCCCAGGCCCGCGTCTCCATGGCCTTCTTGTAGGACCCGCGGAGGTCCATGAAGAAACCGTGCTCGCCCTTGTAGTGAATGGCGTTATCGGTCGAGCGATCCGCGTTGTACTGGTCGCGACCTCCGCCCTCATCGATGAACAGCGAGAAGCTCGTTCCGCCATGATAGCTGTTTCCTCCGGCGCGGGCCTGGCCGGAGCTGTAGTCGTAAGTGTCCTTGCCGCGGCGATCCAGGAAGAAGCAGAAGCTGTTGTGGGCAGACGCCCCCTGGGAGAAACCGGTGCCACCCTGGTAGGCGTCGTTGCCGCCTTGGTCCACGAACAAGGTCACGCACTCATCCCACGCGAGCCCTTGTGCAACCGCCTGGCGGGTTGTGTAGAAGTCATCTCCCCCCTCTTCAAGAAAGACGCCCAGGGCCTGGTGGGCGCAAAATCCCTGATTGTAGCGCGAGCCGATGTAGGTGTCGTTCTCGCTCCCCAACGCGTGCAGGATTCCATAACCATAGTAGTAGCCGCCTCCCTGGGAGAAATTGCCCGCCTCCATGCGATCTCTGCCTGCGCCATCAATCAGGACGCCAAGTCCCCCTGAGGCCAGCGTGCGGAATCCCATGCCGCAGCCCTGTGACCAGGCATCGAAGATACCCGCATCGCCGTAGCCCGTGGGGTGGAGCCCCTTGGCGTAGTACTCATCGTCTCCAGAGCTATCGATCAATGCGCCGATCCCCTTGGCCAACCCCACGCCCTGTACATGACAGTCGCCCTCGTAGCGATCGTCGCCTGCTTCATCCAACAAGAAACCCATACCGAAGAGCCCGACCGCTTGGCAGAAGGTCCGGCCGCGGTAGGTGTCATTGCCGGACAGATCGTGAACCCAGCCGATCCCATAGTAGCCGGTGCCCTGGCACCACTGGTTGCCGATGTACTGATCATGCCCCTCTAAATCGAGCAAGCCGCCGATCCCCAAGCACCCGGCTCCTTGGCAGCCCCGTAGTGTGGATTCATAGGCATCGTTGCCTTCCATGTCGATGCAAATGGCCAAGGGAACGTCCCAGCCGCTGCTGCCGCCGTTGTTGCCGGTGTAGAAGTCATCACCGCCGAGGTCGAGTATGAAAGCGGCGCCTGTGTCGCGGTACCAGTGCCTTGAGGTGCCCCCGATTAGGAAACGGCCAAAGGGGCTCTCATACTGCAGGAGGATCTCCGCATCGAGAGTGTCCGCATACACCTCGTGTAGCATGCGCGCGGCATGCATGGCCCACTCTGGATCGGTGAGCAGAGCCAAGCGGGCGGCGGCCTCAACGAGCGCCCCATAATCGATGCGCTGTGCAATGTCGATGATGCGCTGATTGCGCATGAAGCGATCGATGTCTTCATCCAGGTGGATGTAGATCTCGTCGGCGAAGGCATCGGAGAGGGTCCAGCGTTCGGCTGCCAGAAAGGCTTTCTCCTCCTCCGTGATCTCCTCGAATGCGCGACGGTGCCATAGGCGGGCCTCGGCGAAGATCCCCGTGATTTGATCCAGCAGTGGTTGAACAAGTGCCTGACGATCGGCCGGGTTGCGGCCTGTTTCTTCAAATGACCCACCCACGGAGCGGTTCGCCTTTGCCGTCCGCGGGGCACGGATGTCGGGAACCTGCAGGCGACGGCCAAGAGGCATGGCAAAGACGTGGTCCGGGACAAGCAGTGCGTGAGCGCTTGCGATGAGTTCCAGCGCCCACTGCGCGGACGCCAGATCGTTCGTGATCTGGCGCGAGACGCTCTCGATTCGGAACGGATCCCGGTGCACGTAGATCATGCACTCCAGCCGGTAGGGGTCACACCCGCTGTGGCAGCGCGCCAGACGCGAGAGGAGATCCTCCGTATCCTCTCGAA
Source organism: Candidatus Eiseniibacteriota bacterium (assembly GCA_023128935.1). Lineage (GTDB taxonomy): Bacteria > Eisenbacteria > RBG-16-71-46 > CAIMUX01 > WJJG01 > DAOVQB01. Next base: position 3,619 of record JAGMDA010000205.1, read on the forward strand.
TCCCAGCTGCGTCCGCCAATTGCCAAACCAGTTGCTTGAGTCCGCTCTCTGGGAACCTACCGGCAGGATAGATCTCCTCGTTCGAAGGCGGCTCGGGCCACCGCGCCTCGGGCCGCAGGCCCAGCACGATCGGAAGATCGAGCACTTCCTGTTGCTTGGTGGCCTTTGCCAGAATCGAGTTACCCGAGGCGAGGCTGTCGATCAGCCCTCCCGGGTCTCTCCAGAAGGATCTCTGCCGCACCGCGCGGGCGGGACGATCATTGATCATCACCTCGCGCGTCACGGCGTTGCGGATTACGCGCAACGGGCAAGGCGTACCGGCCTGCTGTTCGTCCAGCGCGCGTTTGAAAATGGCTCGGACACTGTCGGACGGGCAGTCGAACGGCTGGCCGAAGATGCTGATGATAATGTCTCCCTCAAGCAATCCTCCCTTGTCGGCTGGGGAAGCGGGGAAGACTGCCATCACGCGGATACCGCAGGTGGCACCCATGAGTACATCGGCGCCTCCAACCCTCTCCTCGATCTCAGGCAGGGAGGAGACTGATTCGTGATAGATCCCCAACCATCCCCGATCATCACGCGCCAGCGCCCCGCCCGAGAGCGGCCATAGTAGAGAGAGAATCATGCTGGCCGAAACAATCCACGCGGCTCTGTGATTCATGAAGCCTCCGGGTAGGCAGTATTTATGAGCTCGCCACTTTATGGCATTCGTTGCCGTCTCTCGCGCGATTCCCGATCCGTTTCTTCGCTGGTGGTGGCTTTGGAGATAAGATCGCCAATGGCCTCGATCAGGGATCGCGAGTCGCCCTTGATGATGGCCTTGGGAATTGCCCAGAGAAGGCGCGCTGAGCCGATCACCCACTGGCTCACGCTGATGACTCTGCGGCCGATGGATGTCTCGCCGATGGAGCGCCAAAAGCCGCTAAGGCCGCCGGGGCGGGTGGCCGCTTCCGCGGGCGTGAGCGCGCCATCCCGATCGCTTGCGGAGCTGGAGACCTGACGCCCGCTACCCCGAGAAGACCCTGCCTCGATATTCGAGGCCAGTATGGAGAGGTCATCGGACGGGAGGATGGACGCGTGCCCCGCGCGGCTCTGCGGCCATGCGGGCCAGGCTTCTGCCTGGATCGCGGTGGGGGAGAGCAGGAAGCCGACCAGCGCAATGACCGCCGTGAGCAGAAACACCTCAACCCGCGGCGCGGCCCGTGACCGCGGAAGTCGAAGGGTGGCTAGGACATCCTTGTTCATTAACTCCAGCGCTCCACAGCGTCCCTTCGTCTGCTAAGGGACTTTACAACCAGGACCTGTGTCACTGTCAACATACTGGCGTCCACCCCCACTCTCCTTTCCAACCTACGCATTCAGGTAGAAATGGGTTCCCTCCTTGCTTTCGCATCAGGCGTCCGTTGGACCAGAACATGCGGCCTTGCCTTAGCATCGGGCGTTCGTTGGGCCAGAGGATACAGCCTCCGGCATGTATCTACCGGCGGGAGCGCGGGCAGTTCGGAGCCGCTTAGGTCTGAGCACGAGCCACAGCGGGGCGCTCCGAGGTGCTGAGCAGATTCAATGCCTTGGAGACCACATTCTCCGGTGTGAAACCGAAGCGCTGAAACAGAATCGATGCAGGGGCCGAGGCACCAAAGCGCGGTATGCCAATGACCGCATCCGGCCGGCCTGTGTATCGCTCCCAGCCCATGGGCACCGCCATCTCGACGGCTAGCCGGACCCGCGTTGCCGGCGGCAACACGAACTCGCGGTATGCTTGCGACTGCTCCTCGAACAATTCCCAACTAGGCATGCTCACGACCCTGGCTCGGATCCCTTGCGCCTCCAGACGAGTTTGGGCCTCGATGCAAAGATGCAGTTCGGAACCGGTCCCGATCAAGATAAGATCGGGGTTGTTTCCCGTTTCCGAAATGACATAGGCCCCACGCGCGGTGGGCGGGATGGATGGATCACACCAGGCCCTAGTGCTTTCTGCAGGTAGGTGCTGGCGGTCGCGGGAGAGGGACGCGACTTTCTGCCGCGTCAAGATCAGGGCTACGGGTGCCGATCGCCTGATGGCCACCCACCAAGCCTCCAATGTCTCCCGAGCGTCGGCCGGCCGGATCACAGTCAGGTCCGGAATCGCCCGGAGGGAAGCGAGGTGTTCAATCGGTTGATGGGTTGGCCCATCTTCACCCAAACCGATACTGTCGTGCGTAAAGACATAGACCACGGCGGCGCCCATGAGCGCGGCCAGCCGGAGAGATGGGCGCATGTAGTCGCTGAAGACAAGAAAGGTTCCTGCATAGGGCCTGATGCCACCATGCAGCGCCATGCCACCAGCAGCGGCCGCCATGGCGTGCTCGCGAACACCGAAGTGGATGTTGGGCCCATCCACGCTGCCAGGACCAAAGGCCCCGCTTCCCTTGATGACAGTGTTATTCGAGGGTCCGAGATCGGCGGATCCGCCCACCAGATTTCCCAAGCTCTTCGATAGGGCGCGGATTGCCAGACCGGAGACTGAACGCGTGGCCGCTGGATCCGGTCCGGGATCCGCCTTCCACAGTTCTGCTTGCCATCCGGCGGGCAGACCGCGAGCCTGCCAGAGATCCCACAGGTCCTTCTTTTCAGGGCAAGCCTGGCCGTAGGCTGCCATGCGCTGCTTCCAGTCATCTTCCCACTGCCTTCCGCGAGGCACTGCCGTGCGGAAGTGGTCCGCCACCTCGGTGGGGATAAAGAAGTTTGACTCGTGCGGCCAGCCGAGCGCCTCCTTTGTGAGACGGATCTCGTCTTCGCCCAGAGGTGCGCCGTGAGCGTCTTGGGAATCCTGCTTGTGCGGACTGCCATGGCCGATGTGAGTGCGAGCGGCGATCAAGCTCGGCTGGTTCTGATTGTCCCGCCCCCTCTCGATCGCGCTGGTGAGGGCCTCGATGTCATTCCCGTCAACCTCGTAGACCTCCCACCCATAAGCCTCGAAGCGCTTGCGGATATCGTCGCTCGTGGCCAGCGAGGTCTGGCCCTCGATCGTGATACGGTTGTCGTCGAATAGGTAGATCATCTTGCCCAGTTTGAGGTGTCCCGCCAATGAAGCCGCCTCGTGGGAGAGGCCCTCCATCAGATCACCATCGCCCACGATCGCGTAGGTATAATGGTCAACGATTGTATGACCGGATTGGTTGAACTGTTGGGCGAGATAGCGCTCGGCCATCGCCATCCCAACACCGTGCGCAAATCCCTGCCCCAGCGGGCCTGTGGTGACTTCTACCCCAGGTGTGAGGTCGAACTCCGGGTGCCCGGCAGTTCTGGAACCCCACTGGCGGAAGTTGCGGATCTCATCGAGCGAAAGATCATAGCCAGTCAGGTGAAGTAAGCTATAGAGCAGCATCGATCCATGACCTGCCGAGAGGATGAAACGATCACGATCGGGCCAGGCGGGATTGTGGGGGTTGTGCTTCAGGAATCGAGTCCAGAGCACATAGCCGAGTGCGGCGGCGCCCATGGGCATCCCCGGGTGCCCGGAGCGGGCCTTCTGCACGGCTTCGGCGCTGAGTATGCGCATGGTGTTGATACACAGGGTATCCAGCGGCGTCATACGTTCACCTTCCTTCGGAAAGAACAGGTGCTATTTGTGATCGATTCGGCGGTAGAAATGGAAGCATAGAGGTGCTTTGAATGCCTGTCAAGAAAGCGAAGTTCCACGATACAGTGTCGGTCCCCGGGCGCGCCTGGAAAGTCCACCGCCGATCGGCTTGGGTGGCAATCATCGCGCGCGGATGCACCGCTATGGCTCTCGAGGCCAGGCCCCATGATGGGGCGTTGACGGACCGATTGATTTCATAGAAGAATCGCAACATCATTGAGGGACTGAGAGAAACCGAGAGGAAGCTATCCAATGTCCGTCATCAGCGTTGTCGATGCCCTGGCGGGGCGCATCCCCAGCGGTATGGCCGTTACCGTCAGGGGCTGGGTGCGCACGCGCCGAGATTCCAAGGCCGGGTTTTCCTTTATCCACCTGCACGATGGCTCTTGCTTTGGCGCGTTGCAGGTCCTGGCCTCTGGGGATCTGCCAAACTACGCAACTGAGGTCCTGAAGCTGACCACCGGGTGCTCGCTCATTGTGGAAGGCCAGCTCGTGGAGTCGCAGGGCAAGGGTCAGACCCTCGAGCTCCAGGCCACTTCGATCCGGGTCGTCGGCTGGGTGGAGGATCCCGATACCTACCCCATCTCTCCCAAGCGGCACAGCTTCGAGTACCTGCGCACGGTGGCCCATCTGCGGCCGCGCACCAACACCTTTGGGGCCGTAGCCCGCGTGCGCCACTGCCTGTCTCTGGCAATCCACCGGTTCCTCCATGAGCGCGGCTTCTACTGGATCCACACCCCGATCATCACGGCCAATGATGCTGAGGGTGCTGGCGAGCTCTTCAGGGTTTCCACACTCGATTTCGCCAATGTGCCGCGCACGGCAGATGGGGAGGTGGACTTTTCAGAGGACTTCTTCGGCCGGGCTTCCTTCCTCACCGTGTCCGGTCAGTTGAGTGTGGAGAACTACTGCTTGGCCCTATCCAAAGTCTATACGTTCGGACCGACGTTCCGCGCCGAGAACTCGAACACCAGCCGGCACCTATCCGAGTTCTGGATGGTGGAGCCGGAGATTGCCTTTGCCGATCTCGACGACGATGCGAAGCTTGCGGAGGAGTTCCTCAAGTATATCTTCAAGGCGTTGCTCGAGGAGCGTGCTGACGACATGGCATTTTTCGCGCAGCGCATTGACAAGGGTTGCATCGCACGGCTCGAGAGATTCGTTGGAGCGAGTTTCGAGCGCATGGAGTACACGGACGCGATCAGAGTACTTGAGCGATCGGGCAAGCGGTTCGAGTTTCCCGTCAAGTGGGGCATTGATCTTCAGACCGAACACGAACGCTACCTTACCGAGGAGTATGCTGACCGCCCGGTGATCGTTCTGAACTACCCCAAAGAGATCAAGGCCTTCTACATGCGCCTCAATGAGGACGGGAAGACCGTGGCGGCTATGGATGTGCTCGCGCCGGGCATCGGTGAGATCATCGGCGGCAGCCAGCGCGAGGAGCGATTGGATGTATTGGATGCCCGCATCCAGGAAGCCGGGCTCGACGTGGGTGACTACTGGTGGTACCGGGACCTCCGCAAGTACGGAACTGTGCCGCATGCCGGCTTCGGTCTTGGCTTTGAGCGCACGATCAACTATGTCACCGGTATGGCCAACATCCGGGATGTGATTCCCTTTCCGCGAGCTCCCAAGAGCGCTGAATTCTAGCGTCCCGTTATGGAAATGCGCACGAATCTCTGTAGCGGGACGCAAGCCTGCACTTCTCACTATGCTCCGCCGAGGCCGGGCCCGTACTTGCCATTCTGTGGGCTCGCGAAGCTGGGTGCGGCCGCCATTTGTGGGCACGCTAAGCTGCCGCTAGGCTTGTCGGATATCCTGGGACAATCAGATATGGTATGATAATTCGGATGTTATCATCTCACGGCAACTCGACTTCCGGCCGCTCTGCTTGCAGCGACTCCACTTTCGCCAGGGTTCTTTCCTATCTTGGAATCCCCCTCTTTCTTGCTATGCTGCAGCTCCTGGGCTATCCCGCCGAATCTGATGCCCAGCAGGAGTTTGAGATCACGATTGAGACCACCCTCGGTGATACGACGGAGACCTTCTGGCTGCAAATTCCCCAGGCGTACGACCCGGGCAATGCGTGTCCTCTTCTGCTCGGATGGCACCAGTGGGGCGGCAACCACTGGGAGATGAAAAACGCCACCGAGTTTGACTCAATTGCCAATGCGCGTGTCTGGATCGCCGCTTCCCACCATGGAACTTCAACCACCCACTGGACGAATCATGCCACCCAGTCGCATGTCGTGGATGTGATCCGGTGGATCCAGGAGAACTATAGCATCGATGAAGATCGCATCTACATGGTGGGGGCCTCTATGGGCGGTGCTGCAGGAATGGTCTTCTCCAACAACCATCTCGACCCTGCCGGTCCGATGGTCGCGGCGGCTGCCTCGATCTCGGGTATACAGGATTGCGAGCGGCGCTTCTATGAACAGGGGATTAACAACTCAATGATCGAGGCTTTTGGCGGGACTCCAGAGCAAGTTCCCTACGAGTATCATCGTAACTCCGCCATCTATTTCGCGGACTCGACCGAGAGCATGCACTTCGGCGCCCGACACTTGCCGCTTTTCCTGACCTTCGGACTGGGTTCATCAGACCTTGTTTGGAGACAGCATGCTGAGGACCTCTACGAAGTCCTGGCCGGCTTGGCCGACACGGTAGTGCTGCATGAGTCCTCTTATGCGGGGCACGGATGGGTCTGCGCGGAGGAGGGAATCATCTGCGATTTCCTGGAGGGCTTTGCTCTCGATTCCCATCCCACCTCGATCTCTATTGGCGCAGATGAGGAGGGTCACTGGTACTGGGCCGACATCCACATGCGTGAGCCCGAGGCGTCCTTTGCCCGGATCGACGGTGTGGCCGACATCGGGCGTTCGCATCTCGATTTCACAATGTTCCACAACGTGTCCTCCGTACGATTGAACCTCGGATCGATCGGCTTTCCGCTCGACCAGGGTTTTTTCGCCTGCGGCTGGGACATCCGGGATGAGCAAGCAGCTCAGCTTGCTTTCCTCGGCGTACCGCAGTGCCCGGCGATAGTCCTGTGCGATGGTGCCCACTACGACCAGTGGGCATATGATCCGATCGAGCAGATCCTGGCTCTCGATGGTGATGGAGATGCGCACTACGCCGTGCTATTCGATCTGGCTAGCGCACCTGACGGGACAGCACGGGGTTTGGACCCTTCCTCACCGGTAGCTGCTTTCCCGATTGAGCAAGCCCTCAGGATCTGGCCATCTTCGACGCAGGGCCTCTGCTACCGGCTCCTCTCCCCGGGGAGACTGGATTGGATCCTAATCGATCCGTTGGGCCGTAGGGTAGCCGGCGCAGCGTTGGGGTGGCGCGAGGCGGGAAGCGGGAGTATCCGCCTCGATCGGTCCTTGTCCAGCGGCGTGTATTTGGCGGCCGTGCGGATTGATGGCCCCTCTCCATGCAGGTCCATTTGCAAGATCACTGTAGTGCGATAGCAGGCTAGAGCGGATGCCTTTAACCTAGCGGTTGCTAGCCATCATGCAGACGCTCAATGGATAGAACCCTATTCGTTAGCTTGCTTTCAATGGAGAGTACTGACGGCAGATCTATCGTGCCTTTACTTGATCACTTTGCATAGGGCCAAGAGCTGGGCGCTGAAATCGGCACCCTCTGCCCTGGCGGAATTGAGATTCACGAGAATCCTCGGTTTCTGCTTCTCTACTCCCAAGCCGACGGAGATCCCTGGGTGGACATACTCCTCGACACCGGTCATCGTGAGACATCCGTGTTTCTGGCTGATTGTAGTAATTGCCTTCACGTTGGCCGAATTCCCGCAGGTAACGTAGAGGACGGTGAAGTCCTCGTGAGTGAGTA
>JAGMDA010000206.1 GCA_023128935.1 Candidatus Eiseniibacteriota bacterium
ATCGATATATGAGATATGTGGGTACTCGGAAGAGTCAAGGGCTATTGAAGTGCAGTATCCCGAACAGAACCCGTCCTCCACGATTGTAATGTGCCAGTCGGAACCATCCCAATAGGCGTACTTGAGATCACCGGGTGGCTCATCGCAGTAGGAAATATGCGGGTGTCCGGATGAATCAAGCGCGATGGACGTGTATAGCTTCTCATAGCCTGTTTCCACAGTGGCGATCTGCCAGGCGGAACCATCCCACCTGGCATATCGGAGGGCACCACCGCCCCCACCAACATAGTAGGAGATATGAGGGTAGTCATTGCTGTCGAGAGCGATGGAAGTGTGCTGGCCTACATGTCCTAAAGGCGGATTGCAGTCGACACTACAGATATCCCAATCGCTGCCCGTCCAATGGGCGTACTTGAGCGCCTGGTTGTAGGCGTTGTAGTATGAGATATGCTTCAGGCCCTGGCTGTCCAGCGCAATGGAGCTGTAGTAGCCCACATTCACTGAGGGGTCCACAGTTTCGATAACCCAATCCTGGGCAACTGCTAAACCTGCGGCTAGATGCATGGCAGCTAAAAGGATGACCGTTAGCTGGATGACGGTCAGTAAACTTGTGGCTGTCATGATTCCCTTCATGTCCTTCCTCCTGCATAGGCACTTGCAGGTGTGCATCTTAGCCTCCTGGCAGATACCTGTGCATGCATACCGGTTTTCTGCGGCATGCTGGGCGATGGGCGGCATGCCGGACGATGGGATGATCCCTGAATTCGTCTGCTGCAATCCTATCACAGCTTCTGGGGGGAGATCCAGGCGGGGAGAGGGGCCGGCAGGGTGGGATCAGAATGCTCCCCCCACTCCCGTAGAATAACATGTGCGAACAGCAGCCCCGGCAAGGGCGGGTACACCCGGATCAGAACGCCCCCCACTCCTGTTTGCCGGGGATGTAATAGCTTGGACAGATGAATCGGAATGCGCGCGCGATGCGGTGAGCCCTCTCTTGGCTCTCCTTGCTCTGTGTGCGCATCTTGGCAAACTCATCGCCGAAGAGGTCATCCAAATACGCGTGAGCGGCTTTCTGCCGGTCCTCATCGCTCCGATATTGGCTTCGGATGATGGCCAGCTCGCCGACATCGAGCCAGAACCCGCCGCACTTTGGACACTCATCCACCTGGATCTGATGCTTCACGCTGTGGAAGTGCCGGAACATGACGATGTCAGTGCATCGGGGGCACTTACGTGGTGCCTTTTTGTCTATCTCCACCCCTTTGGCCCGCTTCAGGTCCAAGAGGGACATCCCTGCGGTCTCGTGCGGTTCATCAACCTTCAGGAGTTCCAGATGATCGAACCAGATCCCTCCGCAGCCACCGTCGCACACGTCAACGACGATATCTCCGACAGTCATCTGCTTCAATTGATTGCCACATGCAGGACAGGTCATTTTGATCTCCCCAATACTCGGTCGAATTCGTGAGCCCTCCTCACAATACGACACCCCCTAGCAGGCCTCTCTCTCCTGATCTTCGCGGTCTGTCCATCTGTGAATGGCGTCAAAGACCTCCTGGGATTGAATGGGTTTGGAGATGTAGTCGTCCATCCCGGCACGGAGGCATTCCTCGCGGTCCCCCTTCATCGTGTGGGCGGTCATGGCGATAATCGGAGTGTGCTCGCCAGTTGAGCCTTCTCTTTCCCTGATTGCTCTGGTGGCTTGGAGACCACCCATCTCGGGCATCTGCAGATCCATGAAGATCAGGTCATAGCATGATCCTTCAAGGATCTCCATGGCCTCCCGGCCGTTGTTTGCGACGTCAACCTGATAACCGCCCCTCTCCAGGATGAGTGTGGCAACCCTCTGATTCACCGGGTTGTCTTCCACCAGCAGGATGCGCAGATCCCCTTTCTTCCTCTCCCTGACAGAATACTTGGTCACGAGGTCCGGAACGAGCCTTGGCTCCTCGTCTTGATCTGGTACTACTCTAGTCATCACCTCCACCAAGGCATCATACAACCGAGACTGGCGAATGGGCTTGCACAAGTATGCTGCAAAGCCGATGTCCTTGCACCTTTCGGCATCACCGCGCCAGCCCAGCGATGTCATCAGTACCAATACGGTACTCGATATCATGGGGTCTGCCTTGATGGCGCGGCCAACTGCCTCACCATCCATTTCTGGCATCTGCATATCAAGAATCGCCAAAGGGATGTTGTCACCAGAGCTGCTTGCCTCACGCAGCACCTCTACAGCTCCGTGGCCATTAGAGACCTCGACTGGCTGACATCCCCAAGAGACAAGCTGATCATGGAGGACTTTGCGGTTGGTCTTGTTATCATCTGCAATCAGGACACGCATGCCTCGTAGATCAGCAGGCGCGGACGTAACCTGCAAAGTGCGCTCGTCGTGCTTTCTCAACTTGGTGGTAAACCAGAATGTGCTGCCTTTGCCTTCTTCACTCTCGACGCCGATCTCGCCTCCCATGAGTCCGACAAGCTGCCCACAGATCGAAAGACCCAAGCCTGTGCCTCCGAACTTGCGCGTTGTCGAGCCGTTAGCTTGGGTAAAGCTCTCGAAGATCGCTGACTGCCGGGCCTTGGAAATGCCGATGCCTGTGTCCGCAATTGAAAAGCGCACCATCGCGTGCGTGTCCGCTTCGCTGTCAAGCTTGACCTGGATGAAGATCTCGCCCTTCTTGGTGAACTTGACCGCATTACCGAGCAGGTTGAGCAGAATCTGACGTAGCCGCCCCGGGTCACCACAGACCAGTGATGGAACCTCGTGATGCACCAAACAGGCGACCTCTAGCCGCTCAGCGTCCGGTCTGCGAGCCGCGATTTCAGTGACTTCCTCCACCACTAGCCGTAGGTCGAAGTTAATATTCTCCAGATCGAGCTTACCGGCTTCGATCTTCGAGAAGTCGAGAATGTCATTGATCACCGTCAGCAGTGCAGTGGCGGATGACTGAGCCGTTTCCGCGTATTCAATTTGGTCGCCGCCGAGGTCCGTGGTGAGCAGGAGGTCGATCATACCGATCACGCCATTCATCGGTGTGCGGATCTCATGGCTCATGTTGGCAAGGAACTCACCCTTTGCTTGGTTCGCGGATTCGGCATGAATAGTCATCTTGTTTGCATGCCTTATCGCTTTCTCCAATTCCTTGTTGATTATTTCAGCCTCGTCTTTGGCGACCCGCAGCCTTTCCTCCATTTCCATTCTCTCGCCGATGTCAGTGAAGCTCTCGAGGAGGTATCTGCATCCCCCCAATGCTATGGGGACTGCCGTCTTGAGAATCGGCACAGACCGGCCGTCCTCCGTGAGCAGTAGCTGCTCTGAGTTGGCAATGCCCTGCCTGAGATCAGCAATTGGGCATTGACCCTCCTTGGCTGGGCATATGTGTCCATGGCACACTTGACCGACAATCCTTTCCTTGGGGGCGCCGATCATCTCCGCGGCCGTCGGATTCACGTCGACAATCATGTGGGTTTCCACATCAATCAGCGCGATTCCAACCGGAGTGGAATCGAGAATCGTCCGTAGGTACTCCTCCCTCTCTTGCAGAGCCTCCTCCGCTCGCTTCCGCGACGTAATATCCTTGTTAACTCCGCGATAGCCAATGAGGTTACCAGCAGGATCGAGCTGCGGTACCCCGTTCGTGAGGAGACAAACGCGCCTGCCATCCTTGTGGATATTCCATTTCTCCAGGTCCACAATAGGTTGCTTGGCCTTGAGGAATTTCTGGAAGCTCTCGGCAATCGCTGCAGCATGATCTTCAGGCATGAAATCAAATGGCGTTTTGCCGATCAGCTCCTCTGCCGGATATCCCAAGCTATCCTGAACTTTGGGAGAGCAGTAGGTGTAGACGCCCTGTGCGTCCATCTCCCACACCCAATCAGACATGCTGTAGACGATATCCTTGAAGCGCTCCTCTGATGCCCGCAACAGTTTTCCGGCTCTCTTGCGCTCGCTCTCGAATATGTAGCTTTCGACCGCAATGGCAAGCTGTGCGCCGACGGTCCTCAGAATTGCGTTACTCCCAGACCACACGCCAGCGAATGCCAGATTCGCAATACCGATAAGTTGGCCCTTTGAGCGGATTGGAAGAGAGACTATGGAACCTATTGCCTCTGTACACATGAGTTCGGCCGGAGTGTTCCAAGTGCTAGGAGTTAGCACGATTGGGTCCCTAGTGTGCATCAACTTCTGAACCCTCGAGTCGGCAAGAGGGAGGTCGTTGACGCCTTGCACGAATCCCGTGGACAAGCCGATGGATGCTGCAATGCTCATGCATCCCCGTTCTTCATCCAACACGTAGACACCTACCCGCGAGCATGCCATCGTTTCGGCCAGTCGCTCCAGGACGTCTGACAGCAGCGTGTCGGATCCCTTCGATTTGCTGATGAATGTCGACAGCTCATAGCCAACGCGGAGTTGTTCCTGCACGGCTATCAACTCGCTTGTTCTCCGATCAACCATCCGTTGGAGATCTTCGGTGTAGTTTGCGACCTTCTCCTCGGATTCCTTCAACTTCTGACTCATCATGTTGAAAGATTGTGCCAGATCCCCGATTTCATTACCGGATGCGGCCTGAACTCGATAAGCAAGATCACCTTCAGCGATCTTGCGTGTAGCGATCACGAGTTGTTCAATTGGCCGAAAGATTCTCCTGGTCATGATGAACAGGATCAGAATGCCCATCGCTAGGACTGACAGTGTTACTAGAGTCGCCATTTGCTTGAAAGCGGCAACCTCAGCGCTCATCCCATCCAACGAGAGGCCGATACGAACTGTTCCTATCGCCTCCTCCAGGACATTCTCATCATCGAATCCAGTGTCCTCCTTTGCTTGGGCGAACCGCTTGGCAGTGATCGGGGCGCATGCATCAAGTAAGGGGATTCCGTCATAGGAGAGGTAGAATTGTGCGAAGGGCCTGCCAATTCTCAGCGCTTCGTGTGTCACTGGGACCATATTGGGAACTGCGAAAGCAGCCGGTTTATCCTGTGCCAGAACGAGGCCTTGGAGATCCTGTACAATGACATAATGTACATCCTGCCCCATTCTCGCGCGATGTACATGCTCTAGAAGATCATCCGTGTCTGATATTAGAACTCCATACTCACAGTTGTCAGCAAGGTCGGCGGCTAGGGCCAGACCCTGAGCACGTAGCGCGTTTTCAGAATCCTCCGTTTTCTCGCTGATGAAGAACCATACTATCGCTAAGGAAGTGGCTGTAATGAGTGCCGAAGTAGTCAGGACAAACTGCGGTGCAAGTCCAATTCTCACTCTGGGAACAACCATCAGTATTCCGCCTATCTAAGAACCATGTCCGCCTTGCCCACCATCTGTGGAGGGAGGGTGACGCCCATTCTCTCTGCCACCCTAAGATTGACTGCGAGATTGACCCTTCTGGGTAGCATGATATGGAGTTCCGTCGGGTTCGTGCCGTTGAGGATCTGGGCGGCGAGGTCTCCAGACTGCCTGCCGATATCTGCAGAGTCGGCATAGAGCGCTAGAAGCGCTCCGGCCTTCACGAACTGAGCAGAGAACCCCATAAACGGCATCTTGTTTCTCAAGGTGAATAGGATGATGAAGTCTCTTGAATTCGGACTGAAAACAGTCCTGTCAGCGATCCCCCAGAGTGCATCGATTTCACTCTGCAAATCCTGAATCGCCCCTGGGATCTCCTTCTCCGACGAGACTGGACATGCTCTTAGGATCAGCCCCATGTCCTGCGCCACCCGCGACGCCGTTGCGACAATCGCGTTGTTTTCCCTTGGGTCATAGAGAACTCCTATGGTGTGCATGTCGGGGAGAGCAGACAACATGGTTTCGAACTGCGTTTCAATTGGGATGTCTAGCGCCACACCGGTGAGGTTGGCACCAGAGGAGGCCATGCTTCGTATTATGCCGTTCCCCAACGGGTCAAGGACGTTGGCAAACACAATAGGGACATCATGAATTGAGTCCTTTGCCAACATCGTGGCAGTGGTTCCCAAAGTGAAGATCAGGTCCACGGATTCGAAATCCGCTCCGGTCATGTCCTTTTCCAAATTCGCCTTGTCAAGGAAGAGGAAACGCACATCTGAACGCCTTGTGGCAAGTTGCTGTATAAAGCCATCCAAGGCATGTTTGTGGGCTGCAGCGCCATGTGATTCCGCGACAGCGATCGTCACTCCATCAGATGCACGGGGGGCTTGATAGACGAGGGAAAGGAGTCCGACCGTCAGGCCAAGAACTGTTGCTAAGCTGCAGAGCCAAGGGGGGATCCGGGCTGTGTTTACGAGGGGGCTGATGGACCCGAGGCGCGTGGAGCCGCGCGTTTCGATCAACCGGGGAAGGAAGTGCACCCCGCATTGAGCGACCAGGTCGCCGATAACTCCCATGTAGAATATGCTCCCCATTCTTCCCCATGCCTATTGAGTCGCGCATACCAGTGCATTCCCTGACCCATCAAGGCCAGGGAACGGGTGCGCGCTGGAGTTGCCTTTCGTTCGTTCTACTGCTTTGGCCGACTTACGGGTCGGTGAGCAGCGCATCGAATACCCTCAATAAGAGTTATATCGACCAGTTACTCCCTGTCGTTGACTGCAGAAAGAGCGTGCAGCCAAGGAATCCGGGGCAGGGACTTGGAGAAAAGCAGGGGGCCTGTTCAAAGGCTGGAGAGCTAACTAGTTGAAAGAGTGCAGGTTATAGATCCCGATAGCGCGCGGCTGGGGCCTGGGCGTCAGGGGCCCCGCCAGCTTCTCAGCCGGATCTCTGAGGCGGCCCCCATCGACTTTTGGCCAGACCTCTAAGCGGCCCTGGGTAGATCGGTGGCCTGCTTTCGCACCCGTTCGAACTCGGCTTCGAGTGAGTTCAGCACAGCGCGCACCTCCGTGATCTTTCCATCCGCTCCGAATTGCTCCAGCTGAAAAGCAACCTTGGCCATGTAGGTTGCCCCGAAGTTCCCGCAAGAGCCCTTGATCGCGTGCGCCTCTCGTCGCAGCGCCTCAGCGTCCTCGTCCGCGACAATCTGACGCAGGTGATTCAGGCGCATTGATGTATCCGTGATGAAGGTCTCCGCCAGCTCTTGAATGAACTCCAAATCACCGTCTGTCATGCTATTCAAGATGCTAAGATCGATGGCTGGCATCTGCGCCGATCCGTCTGGATCCGGTCTGTTTGGAATGGACGACTCCACTTGCTTCTCCTTCCCCGCGTATGGTGCTCGACAGCTACAGCCAACGTGGTCGGCCTAATCGGCGCGCAAGTCCAATCGCTTCGCGCGAGATCGAGTGATTCTCTTATGGAGTTCTCGGCCGGCGGACGCCTGATCTTTCGCTCCCAGTTCCTTCAAGGCGGGAATCCTGCGAGCAGGGAGGTAGACCGTGCATACCCCCCGCCACGGCGGGCAATTGCCTTCGAATTCGAACGTTGGCGCACAGGTCCTACATGTGAATCTCAGGTCAGAGGTCGATCTCGGTCCCCACGCCCTTCTCCCGGGCGAGTTTGTAAACCGCCAGCGCTGTGGACACATCCTGAATCGCGAGGCCGCAGGACTTGAAAAGCGTGATCTCGTCAGGGCTCTCGCGGCCAGGTTTCTGCCCAATGATGATCTCACCAAGGCTGGCGTAGATGTGCTCTTCCGTTACCGCGCCCTCCTTGATGGGGATTAGGATATCTCCAGCCTCGGCCAGGTTTGCCTCCCTTAGGTCTGCTACGAACTTCGATCGCTTGACTGTGGTGGTGTCCAGTTCACGGGCGTCCGGCGAGTGGGAGCCTATGTTATTGATATGCGTCCCCGGCTTCATCCAGGTGCCATCGAATACCGGCTCGTGCGAGCTGGATGCAGTAATGATAATGTCCGCTTCCCGCACGGCACTTTCAGCGTCATCGGTTTCGGTAATTTCGATGCCTAGCTGCTTGCTCATCTCCTGGGCGAAGTCTTCCGCGGCCCTTGGGAGGACATCGATGACGTGGGTCTTCTCTAGGGATCTGACGATGCTAATTGCCTGAAGCTGTTTCTTTGCCTGGACACCTGCGCCAAAAACGGCGCAGGACCTAGAATCCTCTCGGGAAAGATACTTGGTCGCAACGCCGCCGGCCGCACCTGTTCGCATGGCAGTCATGAAGCCGGCGTCCATGATTGCGGTGACCTTTCCGGTTGCAGGATCGCAGAGCATCAGAGTGCCCAGGGTGGTAGGCAGCTTGTGTTCTGACGGGTTGTCCGGATAGACAGTGACGACCTTCAGGCCCAGGGCGTTCATGTCGCCGCCAATATAGGCCGGCATGCCCAGGAAGATGCCCTTGTGCTCTGCGATTCGGATTACCGATCTTTGGGGCATGACTGCCCTGCCGCGGGCAAGTTCGCCAAAGGCTGTTTCCACAGCTGCGAGGCAATCCTCCATAGTCAGGACCGATTCAACGTCCTTCCGTGAGAGTAGCAGTGTCATGTGTCTTTCCTTTCCGCGATCGCTGCAGCGATCTTTACTTGATCTGTGCAATGGCCTCGACTGCGACCAGTGCCCCCTTCGGAAGCGCCGGTACTTCTACAACACCTCTGGGCGGTGGCTCGTCCGGGAAGAACTCGGCGTAGACTTTGTTGATGGCAGCGAACTGTGCCATATCGGTTAGGTAGACCATTGTCTTGACGACATGGGGTAGTTGGCCGTCCGCAGCCCTGACAATGGCAGCGATATTTTGCAGGCACTGCCGCATCTGCTCCGGAGCTGTCGATCCCACTATCTCTCCAGATTCGGGGTCGAGAGCGATCTGCATGGACGTGAAGAGGAACCTTCCGGCAACCGTACCCTGGGAGTAGGGTCCTACGGCGGAGGGTGCCTGGTCTGTGTGAATTATGCGACGCGACATGATGACCTCCCAAGGCACCTATACCCAAGGGCTATGCCAGAATCGGTTGCTCGGAAAGGAAGTGCGCAAGCCGGCTGAGTCCCTCTTCAATGTTCGCAGTCGAATTGGCGTAGGAGAGTCTTAGAAAACCCTCTCCATGAGGCCCGAAATCAACTCCAGGAGTCATGGCCACGCCCGCCTTCTCAAGCAACTCGAAGGCGAAAGCATGTACATCCTTGGTGTAGTGGCTAACATTAAAGAAAACGTAGAATGCCCCCGTCGGTTCAACGAGGACCTTGAGCCCCATTTCGTCCAGCTTGCGAAGCACTAGTCTACGCCGCTCATCATAGCATGCACGCATCCTCTCTATGTCGTCGTCAGCCTCTGTGAGTGCTGCTATCGCGGCCAACTGAGGGAAGTCAGGTGGCGAAACGAAGAGGTTCTGCTGGAGCTTCTGTATAGGCCGCAGTAGATACTCTGGGACGATTGCGTAGCCGAGCCGCCACCCAGTCATGGCAAAGAGCTTGGAGAAACCACTGATCACGACCGCGTGCGGATCGAACTCGAGAATGGAATGGGCCTTCTCGCCGTAGGTCAATCCGTGGTAGATCTCGTCCGAGACAATCTGGGATCGGCCGGCAACGATTTCAGCTAGCTCGCGGAGCCGCTGGGGTGAAGTCACGATTCCCGTGGGATTGGCTGGCGAGTTGAGCAGGAGCGCACGTACACCGCTCGCAAGCTGCTCCCCAACCATCTGGGGGTCGTATTGGAATCCGTCCTGCTCGCGCACCGGAAGGCGAACAGACTCGGCGTGGCAAATGCGGACGAAATTCGGATAGCAGGCGTAATGGGGATCCGTCATGAGTACACGGTCCCCTGGATCGAGCATTGCCGTGTAGACAAGCACCATCGCTCC
>JAGMDA010000207.1 GCA_023128935.1 Candidatus Eiseniibacteriota bacterium
GGGATTGATCTGTTCATCGGATTGCCTCCCATCAGTCATGTACGTGAGGTCCATCACCTGTCCGCGCGTCACCCGCGGCGTTGCAATGGATCATTGGTTTGATGTGAGTTCACCTCTCCACCGGTGAAGCGCCTTGTTGGGCGTGCCGGCCCCGTAAGCCAATGACTCACGGCTCAAGCTCATACTGCGCATCAATGACATCTCCTTTCCAGACCAATTGCAGTGTTCCGTCGTCGTACCAGCCAACTTCACCATATAGCGGGACGCGCATGCCTGCCCGCACTTGATAATCACGAAAGTGCCCTTCCCATGGTACCCGCTTGTATCCGCCATCGAAGTTACCGAAACGGCCGGGGCTGTAGATCCCCGTCACCTCTCCGACTTCGTTGAATCGAAACTCCAACGATACAGTCGTGCCCCTGTCAGTTAGTGTGGCCATTGCAGAATGATCATTCATCGGTGTCCACATTACGCCAGACTGAGGCAAGAGGGCGGTGGGAAACCAGACCGCCTCAGCTAGATACCTGTGCAATGCCCCCGAGTTCACTTCCGGTGTACCTGCTTCTGAGGCGACATCAAAGGCCGACAAGAGAGTCGCGCGGCCCGAACCAACACCGGCGACGTAGGTGTCAAGGACACGCACATGTGTGGCTAAAGGTATTCCGACCTTGGCATTCCAAATGAAGCCGGTTGCAGGTGGCACAACAAGTTGGCTCGCGGTGAATGATGACCATCTCTCGGTCGTTGGACTGGTTCGCAGCACGCCCGATTGCTGCATCTTCGCCGTTCTGATCAGCTTTTGTCCATCCGTTAGAACGTGCCTGAAATAGCAGGCAACCGGAGGTGGAAGCTCGGAGAAGGAATCAAATTCGACGGTCCCGTTTACTGGGCGGGACGCGCTCTGAATAAGCGCCTCTACCAGCCGGTCCACCTTGGCGTTTTCACGGGCCTGCCTGATCAAAACCGCGACGGCGGCGCCTATGATGATGGCTCCACCCGCAATCAGAAGCCACTTGCCCATTATCAGTTGCCCTGTTCACTGTATGCCCAGCGCGTGACAGCCTCTTGGGCTACTTCCCGTCCGCTCAATTCAGTTTTTCCGCGTCCTTCTACTTCTCACGATACTACTCGCACTTCCACCCCAGTCGGCAGCATTTCCGTAGAATGTGCACTCCACCGCAGTCAATGGTGGTTTCTGTCGGGTCTCCGCTCTGAGCCGTGATGGTGAGGTCCTTCTCGACGATCTCAATGTCACGATTACCATATGTACTCCATAATTGCCGATCCTCGTCTCTTCCAATTGACCAGGACACTGGAGAAGCCGTCCGATCGCCAAGTGTTCGAAGGTGACGCGGAGCTGGCTCTGCAGCGATTTGCGGCCCCGCTGATCATCGATGAGGCACAGACGCTCCCGGAACTGTTCCCCATATTGCGAGCAGCGATCGATGAAGACCGCCATCGAGCGGGGCGATTCTTCCTACTCGGGTCAGTCAACCCCCTTCTGATCGAGAAGGTGTCGGAAAGCCTGGCCGGCCGCGGATGATCGAACAGATCATTGCCCGCGAGCAACTCACGCGTCCCGCCATGGAATGCTACTTCTATCGCACCCACGCGGGCGCAGAGATCGACCTTGTGCTGAAGCGTGGGCCCGAGCGAGTCGGTTACGAGTTCAAGTCCTCTCTTTCTGTAAGCAGCCGAGATTGGTCAACGCTCCGCCAGGCGGTAGCGGAGCAGGTAATCGACAGGGGCGTGATCGTCTATGCAGGAACAAGGCGCTTTGAGCCGGCCGAATCCGTGGAGGTCGTGCCCGCTACCGACCTTCTTGGGTGACAAGTCGGTAGTCTCCGGCCTGAGGCGGCAGTATTGGTAGTCTTTCGGGCGATGGTGCGGTGGGCAGCCGCAAGGGACGCGAGATCCTGATCATGACAGAGGGATCGGAGATCAAGGCCTTGTGGGAAGTTCGAGCTAGATCCTTTCGATGCCTATGAGCCGTGGTCCTTTGTCTGCATCGAAGAAGATGTGCACACGCGTCTCGCCGTCAAGCGGCCTCCCCCGGTAGTCATAACAGCGGATGGCCGCGCAGCCGTAGCGGCAGGGGTCCTTGCGGTGCAGCCACGGCGAGGGCAGGAAAGGAGCCAGGTCGAATTCAAGGTTATGCCCCGAGCGCGACTGGTAGCCAAGCGTCTCGCCCGTCTCGGGGAGGGTGAAGACCATGACATACTGGATGTCCCCGGACTGGCGCACGCCGCACGCGACGCCGAGATCCTCGAAGACCAGAGTGCATCGGCCGCCTGTGGGGCAGAGGATCTGGAACCGATCGGCCGCGTTCAGCTTCGCGAACCAGGCGAGGGCGATGCGGTCGCGACGTTCGATAAGTGTGCCTGCCAGGAATGCCGCGGCATCCGGGTCGCTCAAGGCGCCGGCGCGCACTGCGGCATGGATCTGCTCCTCGGAGAAGGGCGCTACGAGCCGAGCGCCCCAAAAGGCATCTGCCCAACTCATGCGGCGGAAGGGCTCGAAACCATAGGCCGGCCGCCAGGCTAGTGGATCGAATCCGTGGCTGTCAAAGATGCCTACGCCCCGGAATGGTGAAGCCTCCTGGGCCGGCTCGTAGGTCTTACCGAATCCGAACATCAGGAGGTTCTTTGTCCATGTTCCCATGTCCCAGTAAGGTTCTTGTCCCTCTGTTTCGAATGGGTGAGGTGACTGTACCCATGCGCCGAGTGCCATGCCCAGTCCGATCAGATAGTGGCGCAGATACCCGCCGGGCTGCAGGTAGATATCCAGCGTGCGGTCCGGCCGCATGCGGGTGTGGTTGAGCCAGGAGGCGAGGATCCGCAGGCCCCGCAGTGACCGGCGGTTCTGGTGGGCGATACGGTCATTGGCATCATCCAGGCGGGTGCCCTTGTCGCAGATCTGGCCCTTGGGGATGCCTGCGGGTAGGCGGCTAACCGCCACGCGCAGCTGGGCATTACCACCCAGCTTCGCCAGGAGCTTCTTGAGATCGGCCCCCTTTAGATCGCTCTGGCCACCAAACTCCCCGACCTTCCGTGCGCCTTCGGCCAGCTGCAGGTCTGAGGGTGAGATCTCGTCGATGAAACATTCGAAGACATTGTAGCCCGCGGCGTAGAGCAGCCGGTTGGCGATCACGGCCGCGGCGGTGCGCATCTCCGGAAAACGAGGATCATCGAACTCGAGGATGCAACTGGCCCCCGAGCCCTCGAGAACCTGCAGGAAGGGCTCGCAGCCGTCAATGCGGGCGGCGGTGACCTGGAGCGGTTTGCTCCGGTCGATACTCGGGAAGTCTGTGTTCCCCTGTTCAACCTCACGCGTGGAAAGCGAAAAGCGGCCGATCCGCGGAGTGAACCAGGAGGAGGCAGGCACCTCTTCGAATGAATTGATGTCCTCGGCGGGCGAGCCTGGACTCATGCTAAATACGTCATCGAGGGGCCGCAGCCAGTAGCCGTCGATGAAGCTGTGATAACGGTTCCAGTTGAAGGTTGCGGGTTCCGGGATCGGCTCGCAGTCATTGACCTTCCAAACCGGCTCGGCCACCGCGAAGCGGTTGGCCGCCTGCGCCGGTGTGCAAGAGACCGTCAACGACAGGATAGCGAGCAGCGTTGCGGTGCCAGAGATCGCCAACCATAGGATGGCAGGCAGAGCACTTCCTTTCCGAGGGCAGGGCGGGACCCGTCTCGCTCGATTGCCCCCGTGACTGCGGGAGACAGGGGATTCGGGGCAAGGCGCGCACTCTGGATGCATCATCGTCTGTTCCTCCTGTCTTCCCGGTCGAATGCAGATTCGAGCGTGACCCAGCAGACGATATCCTCGTCACTTCCTGCAACCTGGGTGCGGAAGAGGAACCTCTCGCTAGTTGCAAAGCGGAGTCCTCCTCCCCATGATCGGTGTACATCATCGAAGTCGAAGTCGAGCAGCCTGAACATGACCTTCCCGAAGTCGGCGAAGAGACAAGCCTCGGCGAAGGGTGCGATCCGGTAGCGGTACTCCGCTGTGGCCAGGATGGCGGCGTTGTCCATGAACCGGTCTTCCAAGTACCCCCGCAGTGTGCTTCGCCCTCCAAGGCTGGGGAGTTCAGTGAACTTGATCGGGTCGGCATATGCAGTGCGCGCCTCTTCTCCGGACAGGCGCAACACGAACACCCTCTGTCCGCCCAGTGGTATGTAGCCCTGAACTTCTCCACCGTAGCGCGCGTAGTCGATGCTATCGTCCCCAGTGCCCTTCGCCCAGCCGAAGAAAGCCTCGCCCCACAGGCCGGAGGTCGGCCGGCCCGGGCAGTTGCGCCAGTCCAGGGTGAGAGCTGTCTCGCCCCAGTAGTTCTGCGGATCCAACCAGAGTCCCGGGGCGATTGATTCGCTGTGCCAGATGTCCTCGATGCTGTTCTGGCCCTCCTCCAAGTAGGCGGCGCGGGAGATCTGATTGCGATGGGTAGACATGGCGAAGTCCCATCGCATCCAGCGCGTCGGTGCCCAGCCGAGCTTGGCCAGGAGGAGATAGCGTTCCTGGGTGTAGTGCGTCCAATGATCCCGGGTCGTCAGGTTTCCGATGCCGAAGTAGTTGCGGTCCGGGATGATCTCGCATTTTCCGGTCAGCCTGTAGCTCCAGCCGAGCTTATACGGTTTTCGGGAGCGCAGAGTCACGGCGAAGACATAGTCCTTGGTGCCTCCCCACGCGGCCCGATAGGTCACGCAGCTTCCCCGATGGAGCGGATTCAGGTGGCCGGCGCGGAATCCGGCATTCACGCCTAGGTCAGGATCCACAAATGCAACTGGGATGAGGTATTTGTCATTGCGGAATCCCCGGGCCGCGCGGTCGATCAACCCGGCTGGGGACATCCAACCCGTCAAGACGCTCACGGGAAGCGTTGCCACATGGATTGTAGCGCGCGCAGGGAAGAGCACGATCTGCCGGATCACGCGCGCGCTCTGCTCACCCGCGCGGGGGGATGCAACCTCATAGCCCCTGGCGCCACCAGGGTCAGCGGTGTCCGCAAGGTTGCCAGCGCCACCGTGAGCGGCGGGGTCCTCGGGACTGCTTGCGCCACCGTGGGCGGCAGGGGCCTCTTGGGCATTGGCGTCATCGGGGTGGGTCCGGAATGCCTGATCCGAACTGGGCACTGGTTCTTGGCCCCAAGCTGGGAGCCAGGCGGTTGCCAAAAGAAGCGGCAGCAAGAGCATGCAAGCTTGACCGATCCCTCCTCGCGCGCCATGTCTCCCGAACCGGATGGCAGCTTCGCACCTGGTTTGGCCGTCGGTCCAGGGATGACCTCGAGCCGCTCTTGCAGCGGGTTCGTTGCTCACAGCGCCCCACCTTTCCCTGCTATGGCCCTTGATCTGAATGGATCACGCGGGTGATGGATCAAGAATACACGGTACATGGATCGGCCAAGCGATCCGCTACCCTTTGCCTGGTTGATCTGAACCAGGCCCGACCTAGCCCTGGATCCCCTGGATGGCGCAGCCGATCTAGATGCCGGAACGGCTGTTTGGACTCCGGCTGCTTTCAGCGGCTCAGGTCGTGTTTCACCCGGAGACCAACGCTTGCTTCGTTGTGGGGACCCGGTCGCCTTCTTGTAATGCATCTGAGCCAAGACTGGGTCCCCCGTTCTTTCTCTCATCCCACCTGCGTATTCTCTCGCGAGAGAAGCGGCAGGATCCGCAGGGCGATCTCGGCCGCCTTTTCCGCTGTCTCAATGATATCCAGTGCCTCTGCGAGCGTCTCACCCCAGGCCAGTACTCCATGGAGTGGCCAGAGGATCAGGCGATGTCCTCGGCTTGCCGAGGCACTCTCTTGGGCGAGCGCTTGTCCGCCCGCGCATCTCCGCGGCAGGACGGCAATCTGGCCCGAAAGCAGCTCTCCATGCTCCGGGAGAATCGCCCCGAGGAATCCGGGCAAGCGCGCTGGGGCAAGCATGTCCCAGGGTTTCGCCTCTGCCAAGGCCAGCGCGGGGCTTTCGCTCTCAAGGTGCGTCAGCGCAATGAGCGCTGGCGGGTGGGTGTGGAGGATGGCTCCCTCGCGTTCCCTGGACTCGACGGCCGCAGCATGGACTGCCAGATGCGTCGGCAGCTCCATGGTGGGCATGCCCCCTTCCACCGTGGCCTGCCTTCCCTCGGCGTCGAGTTTGATAAAGCACAGACCTCCCGGGGGGAACATCGCTAGGTCCCGCATCCGGCAACCTGAGCAAGTTGCCACGAGGCGCCGGTGCGTGAGGGAGGGATGGCGCACAGCCACCTTGGCCGGCTGAGAATCACGCGTAGAGTCAATCGCTGCGCTTGCCTGTCGGGCGGTCCGTTCCGCGGGGAGTAGGATGGAGATGTTGCCCCCTTGGGCCTCGGACCATCCCCGGGCGGCGAGAAGCCCCGCGAACCGGCCTATCTCATCTAGAATGGCCGGCGGTACCCGTCCCACCCAGGGCGCGGATTGCGTGAAAGGATCCATGCCTAGCTCCGTCTCTGATCCTTGCTATCTTCCGTGACTGATGGGCTATCTTAGATTCATTCGTCCGCTAATGCGAGATTCGTTCGAGGTCCGCCAGATTGAGGATCCCATGCAGTCATGATTGATGCCGGGGGGCATCCAACAGTGGTGATCACTTCGGCATGCTACAGGACAATGAGGAATCCATGCGGTCATGATTGATGCGCGGGTGCTGTGTCGCATAAACTGGGATGCGGGCGGTGAGGAAATTGGGAAACCGAATGGCTCAGCCGAAAGTGCATTGCCCCTGCATATGTGAGCCGCGAGGTGCTCTGCGATACGCGAACCTGGAGGATGGAGAGGCCGGATGGCTAGACCGAAGGTACCACCCCAGCCTGAGCGGCTCCCGAAGCATGTCGTCCTGATTCCAGATGGCAACGGGCGATGGGCACGGGAGCATGGCAAGCTGGTGGCAGAAGGGCACCGCCGGGGCGCCGAGGCGGTGAAGGCCTTCCTGCGCGTCTGCCGGGATTGGGGGATCCCGTTCGCGACGGTCTGGGGCTTCTCGACCGAGAACTGGGAACGCAGCAACCTCGAGGTGAAGGCCATCATGCGCCTCGTGGAGATCTCCCTGCGGCGGAACCGGGGCACGTTCAAACGCGATGGCATGCGCTTCCTTCACGTCGGGCGCAGGGACAGGATTGCGCGGAGCTATCCGAGTCTCGCCAAGCTGTTCTCGGACATGGAGCAGGAAACAGAAGACTACAAGCCTTTCACCTTCAACCTTGCCCTGGACTACGGAGGCCGTGACGAGATGCTGCGGGCGATCAAAAAACTGCTGGAAGCAGGCCTGCAGCCCAAAGACCTGACCTGGGAAGGGTTGGCTGTGTGTCTGGACACGGCGGGCCAGCCCGATCCCGATCTGGTGATCCGTTCTTCCGGGGAACACCGGCTATCCGGGATTCTGCCGCTCCAGAGCGTGTATGCGGAGATTGCCTTCCTGCCCCAGTTCCTGCCAGAGTTGCAGGAGGAGGATTTCAGAGAGGTCATTCGTGACTTTGGACACCGGGAGCGCCGTTTTGGCCGGCGCTTGACACACAAGGATACAGAAGATCATGCCGGTTGAGGATCGATCGGCCCTGGCGGCCGTGGACAAGGCCAAGCAGTACCTGGCTGAGAATGCTGTGGCCGTGAACCCCGTGCTCGAGCAGTTTTGGGAAGCTAAGCGGCGCGAGTGGCAGCCGCTTGGTGAGTCTGTCGCCGGAGCAGCGGATGCCTACTGCCATTTGACCGCCAACGGGAAGAAGATCCGCGCAGGATTGGTGAAAATGGGCTACGATGCCTGCCACCACGAGTCCTCACCACGTTCCACCGTTGCCAATGGTGTCCTCCGGGCTGCGGGGTCCGTGGAGATACTCCACAATGCCTTCTTGATCCATGACGATATCGTCGACCACAGCGACCTCCGGCGCAGTGCACCGACCGTGCACCGGAGATATGCCGATAAGGCCCGGTCGCGGTTTAATACCGAGCTGGAAGCTCTGGCCTATGGCCAGGCCGTGGCCCTGAATTTCGGTGACAAGGGGCAGGCGCTGGCTCAGGAACTACTCTTAAGCTCAGGATTTCCGGAAGGTGTGCTACTTCGCGCTGTCACGCTCCTGAGCGAGGTGACGATTGACACCGTCGCAGGGCAACTCCTGGACGTCGCGGATGTGAAGCTCTGCGAGCTGACCGAGGCGCAGGTCTTGCGGATCCATGAGTACAAAACGGCTCACTACACCGTCATGCTGCCGCTTCTGCTGGGTGGTGTTTTGGCCGGCGTCCATGAGTCGGTTCTTGAGGGCATCCGGAGCTATGCCATCCCGATCGGTATCGCCTTTCAGATCCAGGATGACATCTTGGGGCTGTATGGCGACAGCGATGTTCTCGGCAAGCCCGTGGACTCGGATGTGAAGGAGGGCAAGAAGACTCTCCTCTTTGTCCACGCGTACGAAGCAGGCTCCGCCCAAGAGCGCTCCGTGCTGGAACGCGTTCACGGAAACTCAGATCTGGCTCCCGGGGACCTAGAGCGCGTGCGCGAGATCGTGCGCAGCACAGGAGCACTGTCGCGCTCCGAAGAGCTTGCGCGGAAGCTCGTTCGCCAGGGAAAGGACTGCATACAGGGCACCGCCCTGGCTCCTCACTGGAAGCGTATCCTGGGCGGCCTGGCCGACTACTTCATCCTCCGGCGCTATTGAACTCCTTGATGCGCAGTGAGACATGGATTGCGCACGCCCTGCGGTCCCAGTGGGCATCCCAGGACGTGCATATTTAATCGACACATCTGTTGCAACCGTTGCTTTCCGGAAATGAGTAGCATGTCCCCCTCTCTTGCCATAGGATCTGCTGCTGGAAGAGATGCCATCAGACGCTGAGCAACCTGCAGCGGCATCTCCAAGCTGGAATGGGTAGTGGTTGCCTATCTGTGAGATGCTAGGGAGTACTCAAGCCTATGAGAGGTATTCTCTGTGTGATAGTGGTGGTTTCGGGCCTAATCGAGACCGCCGCCGCGGTGTCACTGGCAATTATGCGGTGGGACCACCCGATCCTGAGGCGGCTCCTTGATAGTAATAGTATGGGTATCTCTATTGAGTTCTCACCCGACCGGATTGACCTTCCCATCTACTTCGCTGCCCTGGTTTTTCTCCTGTGTGCCGCACTGCACTTCTTGGCCCTGCGCTGGCTGCGGGACGAGAAGGAAGAGGCGCATCATCTGCTGAACCTGTATGGTACATTCTCAATCGTTGGTGGCGTCCTTCTCTTCCTAGCTGTTGGTACGGTTGGGCTAGGATGGTTTTTTCTGATTGTTGATTCTCTGCGGGGCGCATTGCTGCTCAGCTTCTCGATCGCGGTTTTTTTAAGCCCACAGACTCTAAGTAAGCTGCAGCTGCCGGGTGCGCGCACTTCTCGCAGTTCACGGGTCCGACGCAGCTCAGAGCGCGTGGGCAGGGGACGTTCACGACGGGTGGGGGGGGACCGCTCAGCCCGTGATCGGGGTAGGGATGTGCAGCGCGGGGAGCGCTCAGCCCGTGATCGGGGTGGGGATGCGCAGCGCGGGGAGCGCTCAGCCCGTGATCGGGGTGGGGATGCGCAGCGTGGGGACCGCTCAGCCCGCAGCCGGGGTGAGGATGTGCAGCGTGGGGACCGCTCAGCCCGCAGGCGCTGGGATCGCGCGGATCGCGAGCCTGCTGGCCGTCGCGATCGACAACGCATAGATCGCCCGACCCGCGAGGGTGTGGAGGGACCCGAAAGTGAAGGTAGCGATCGCCCAGACCGCGTGAGTGGAGATCGGACCAGACGAGCAGGCAGGGATCGCCCGACCCGCAGCCGCAGACCGCAGCCTCGGCGCGGCAGACCCGCTGGGGAAGATGCGCAGGTTGCTGAAGAGCGGCGAGAGGCCCGCAGAAGGCCAGACCGTAGCAGGCGGAAGTCGCCCGATTCACGCCCTCCGGGGCGTCCGCATGACGACAAAACCCCCGGAGACGTGCGAGAAACAGGTGGGCTGGAAGAAGCCAGGAAGGATCGTCCCCACAGTCCGGTTCGCGATAGCTCTGATCTTCCCTGGGGCCTGGTGCGGGACATTCCCTCCCAAACGAGTGATGTGAGATCCGGCGGCGGGACGGAAGATGGCTCGAGTCCGACTGGGGGGCGCGAGATTCAAGCAGGGCGCCGCCCCAAGAAAGGCCGCTACTCAACTGGCGCACTGTTCCGTCCGCGCCCGAAGCGTTCGCGTAGGCCGCTCGGAGGGGCTGCCCCGAGCACTACGGATCGTAAGCGGAACTGGCCAGAGCATGTTTCGTCCTCCTCTGAAAACAAGAACGATAAGCTGGATGCGCGCACGGCCCGTGGGAATAGAAGTGATGAACCGGATACGGGCACTGCCCCTGCCCCTGAGAACAGTAGTGCGGATACGGATCGCGAGAAGCAAGGCACGAACACAAATCGCCGTTACGAGGATGATGAATAGCACCGTGGTCCTGTCGTCGTCACGAGGGTGACGGATAATGCTGCGGCGGCCGAGTGCTACTGTATTTACAGTTGAAATAGTGTGGCGGGCGGGTGGAGACAGTGCAGCAGTCGATATGGAATCGTCGACCGTGGAACCCCAGAAATGACGCACGCCGGGAGATCGTTTGGGGCAACTCCAGGCCCCTACATCGCATCCGGCGCGTGAATCCCCAACAGTGAAAGCCCGCGCCTGAGCGTCGCTGCAACCACGAGGCTCAAATGCAATCGGGCGCGCGTCAGCGGCTCGCTCTCAGCACGCAGCACAGGGCAGTTGTGGTAGAAGCGTGCGTAGGCCTTGGTCAAGTCCAGCAGGTAGCCGGCCACCGGCGCGGGACTCATCTGCGCTGCGGCGAACTTGAGCACGCTCGGGAAAAGGGCGAGTTCCAGACACAGGTGTCTTTCCTCCTCCGCCTCTAGCAGGGAGGTATCAGCGCGCTCAGGCTGCAGACCCACGCTCCGGGATACCCTGGCGGCGACGACCGGATCCACCGGCGTGGCCCCTCGAGACGGGGAGGAGCCGGATTCAGGAATAGCCTGTCCAGCCGAGGGGAAGCGCTTGGCCGTTGCCGCCACCGGCGATCCAGTTCCGAGCCCCGCAAACGGCTGCGGGAGATCCGCAACGACCAAATCTTCGAGCGCGATCTTGCCCGTGGCCAGCGCCTTGCGGGCGATCGAGCAGATGCGCGCATGGCTGTATTGTACGGCCGGACCTGTATCGCCTTCAAAGTCGAGCGTGGTGTCCGGGTCGAACTGGATGTTCTTTTCCGCGCCCACCTGAAGTAGATACATTTTAAGTGCGCCCTGTCCGATTGCGTCGGCCAGGGTGTCCAGATCAACCCTGCTGTCGGTGACGTATCCGCCGGTTTGCGCTTTGTCCTTGGCGATGCGGGCCAGTTCATCGAGCAGATTGTCGGCATCGACCGCCCGCCCCTCGCGCGACTTGAGCTTCCCCATGCCCCCACGCAGGTTGACCATGCCATAGCTCAAATGATGGCAGCCATCGGCCCAGGCAAAACCCAGTTTGTGTAGTAGGGTGAAGAGGAGCTGGAAGTGCAGGTTCTGCTCGCTGGCAACGACATACAGCGAGCGGTCCATCCCGAACTCGGCAAACTTGAGCACGGCCGTTCCGAGGTCCTGTGTGATGTAGACCGATGTGCCATCCGCGCGAAGGAGAATCTTGTCCTTGAGCCCTTCCTCCTCGAGCCGGGCCCAGACAGAACCGTCCGGGTGACGCTGGAAGATGCCCCGATTGAGTCCGTCCTCCACAAGCTGTTTCCCCGACATATAGGTTTCACTCTCGAAGTACCATTTTTTGAATATGCAGCCCAAGCGGCTGTAGGTCTCATCAAATCCCGCGTAGACCCATCGGTTCATCTTCTCCCACAGCGCGCGGACCTCCGGATCGCCCTCCTCCCACTTGCGCAGGACTTCGCGCGTCTCTCTCATTAGAGAAGTGCGATCCTCGAGAGCAAGCTTTGCATCCTTATCAAGCTGCGTGAGATCGAGGCCCTCCTCGCGTGCCAGATCGGCCTTCTCCTCCTCGACGGTTCTGTTGAAGCGCACGTAGAACTCGCCGACCAGATGATCCCCTTTGCGTCCGGTGCTCTCCGGCGTCTGACCGCCACCCCATTTGCGGTAGGCCAACATCGATTTAGCAATATGGATTCCGCGATCATTGACCAGATTGACCGGGATGACCTCATCACCGGTGGCAGCGAGGATGTTGCAGAGACTCAGGCCCAGCAGGTTGTTCCGGATGTGGCCGACGTGAAGCGGCTTGTTCGTGTTAGGTGCCGAGTACTCGACCATCACGAGCTGTCCGCTCTTGGGCAAAGGCGCGCCGTAAGGGGGGTTTGCGTTGGCCACCTGGCTGCAGATGAAGCTGGCCAGCGAACCCGGGCGGAAATGGAGATTCATGTATGGGCCCACGGCCTGCAGGCTGTCGACCTCGGGGATCTGTCCCTGCTGTGCGGCTTCGTCGAGACAGACCTGGCCTACAGGGATCATTTGCGTCGCAATTTCAGCAGGGCTTTTACCAAAGACCTTGGCAAGGGGAAAACAGGCAAAGGCCAGATCACCC
>JAGMDA010000208.1 GCA_023128935.1 Candidatus Eiseniibacteriota bacterium
GCGGCCATAGCGCTCAGCGAATACCTCCCGTGCGCGTTTGAAGAGCCGGTTGTACTCAACTGCCAGGCGGTGGATCTCGGGCGTCCACCGCGTGCGTTCAATCTCCTTCCCGGAAAGCTCGATAAGCTTCTCGATGTGGCGCACGTAGCGATCCTGGAGAAGCGGATCGCTCAACATCCCCACCAAAGGCGGTGTGATGGACATGACCATGCGGAAGGGCACTCGATCGCGCAGGAGCCCTTCAAAGACCTCGATCAGCGGGATGTAGGTCTCGGTGATCGCCTCAAAAAGCCAGTCCTCTTCCAGGAAGGCCTTATGCTCGGGGTGGCGCACATAGGGCAGGTGCGCGTGGAGAACGAGGGCTAGACATCCCTGCGCGTCTGTCTTGGTCATCTATGATCCCGTCCTCGTCTCCGGCCCAGTCCCACTGGTTGCGCTCGCGCCTGGCTTGATGCTTCCGTGCTGCCCATTCTCGATCGTCTCATGCGCCCTCGTTTCGCGCCGGATGGTCGGCGTGATCGTCTTGCGGAAGACCCCATCCGCTGACACTGCTGTGGCATCGATCACCTGCGTGCCGTCAGGCAGCTGGAAACGGAGGCTGAAGGTTCCATCCGGCCGCAACTTGATGGGGCGGCCCTGAATGGTTACCGTCGCATCTGGTTCTGTGGCGCCGTAGATCAGGATTTCCGCATCCAGAACGAACCAGAATGCCCGCTCAGGCGGTTGCTGGCGCGCGAGCTCCCCACTGGACATGCTCGCCAACATCCCTGAGGCCCAGTCTGTTCGGAGCCGTTCTCTCAGCAACATGCCCACCTCCGCTGAGCTACGGCCAGGGGCATGGGATGATGGGGAGGCCATTTCATAGAGACGCCGTAAGGTCTCGGGTGCAGTGGTCCACTCCACGTCCGTAACCGGCGAGACGTCGTCCCTAGGCGTAGCAGCCACATTCGAACGCGCCAAGGCATGGAACTTACCGCGCCGGTCGATCACACCAACTGCCACGCTGTATACGCGCCCCGGGCGACCCACATTGATATACCAGTTGGATGTCTCGAGCGGCAGCTCGATGTCGTAGCGGTCCTCGCCATTGCCCTCACAGGCTGTAGCAGGCACGGCATCGGGAGGATAGGTAGAAACCCGCAGCACCCAGCGATGTCCCTCCCATTGTGCTCCCAGACGACGCCGAAGCGTATCGATCGACTCTGGCGTCACCTCCCAGTAGGCGTGGAGCCAATAGGGATCCCGCACCATCAGGCCCATATAGTTCTCGCCGTAGCGCTCGGGCATCCGCAGCTCAGCTCCCACCAGGCCTTGAGCTGCCGCAGCTCCCCTTCTTCCGGTTTGCTTCTTCGGGCGGGCGGGCAAAGATGCAGTGCCAGGTCCCGCCTTGACCTTCTTCAAGCCCCCAGACTTGGCAGACCCTGTCACCTTTCTGGCGGACTGCGTCGCCTTGCTGGCGGATTGCGTCGCCTTTCTGGCGGACTGCGTCGCCTTTCTGGCGGACTGCGTCACCTTGCTGGCGGATTGCGTCGCCTTTCTGGCGGACTGCGTCGCCTTTCTGGCGGACTGCGTCACCTTGCTGGCGGACTGCGTCACCTTGCTGGCGGACTGCGTCGCCTTGCTCGCGGACTGCGTCACCTTGCTGGCGGACTGCGTCGCCTTTCTGGCCTGAGCTCTTGACTTACTGGGCATCGCCGCGTTCTCCCTTTCACGCGCAGTCGCCTTTCTGGCCTGCGCAACTACCTTGCCACCGCGGGCGCTTTCCATCTTTTCCCGGGGCAGCCTATTCCGTGCCCGGGCAACGTTCTGCTGCGCCTGAGACGACGTTTCCTTCACTCGCGCGGTTGCCTGTCTGGTCCGGGCCGTCGCCTTGCTTGTACGCCCAGCTGGTTTTTTCACCCGCGCGATCGACTGCGCGGTCCCGGGACGTTTCCGTGGAGCGAAAAGCGGCTTGCGGGTCCTCGCCTGAGCCTTCATCAGCGCCTCAATGAGACCATCCTTCGACAGAGCGCTGCGCCCGCGGATCTCCAGTTTGCGTGCGATCTCCATGATCTTGTCGCGGGTAAACGCTTCCAGTTCTGCGCGCCTCATAACCTCAATCTCCTCTATGTAAGCACAATGTCAAGTACAAGCAGAAGCGAAAGGCGGGAGGAGCCTGTCCCTGGGCCGGCGATCCACAGTTCCAAGCTCAAGGGATTACCCCTCACCATTTCCCGCGGAGCCAGAGAGTCCCGTACTACTCTGTTCGAGGATCCAATGTATGTTCAGATTGAGGGCATCAGCTAGAGCCTCAAACGCCCGCCAGCATCTACCTCCATCCGGAGCCCCCTCCTTCGCACATTCGAGAAGGGCGGCCCTGTGCTTCCCCAGAACCAGGAAGCTTAGGTCCTCCAAGGGCCTACGGTCCAGCGGAAAGTGGAACTGATAGCTGCTCTTAATCACCTCCACGCACTGCTCGGTCCAGAGTGGATCGGGTCGACTGAGGATCTTCTCGAGGAGCATGGTAATCACGTGCCCAAAGGCCTGCGTGAGTGCCGTATTTGAGATCTCCAGATCGTTCTCGCGCGCGAACTCGAGTAGTTCGGAGATCTCCGATATGAGCCCCCCATGGACGTCATTACCATCACATGTGGGCGGCAACTTGGCTCCCTCTATGGAATTGCCGCTTCTCGCAAGCCATCCCAGGAAGCTGGCCTCCAAGCGTTCGGCCTTCTCCGCAAGCATCCTGTTGAGCACATGCTCAGCGGCGGCCTGCAAGATCGGCGGCACCGGGATTCCAACCTCGTGGCAGGTTGTCATCAGATCACGCCCCTGATGGAAGAGATCCGTGAGCAGGTGATCCTGTTTCTCCAGGATCGACTCGTAGGCCTTCTGAATGATCTGCTCCCGGTTCTCCGCCACTAGGTCTCGCAGGGTGAGGGCTTGGGTGCTTGTGAGATCCTTGATCTCCGCCTCGCTAGGTGTTCCCGGAAACCGCTCGGCGCCCGGCTGATCGAACAGCTCATCCCTTCCGGGCAAAACGTAGCAGCGGATTTCCGCAGGCCCGGCATAGTAGACATGAACCTCAAAGCGGTGGCGATCCCCGGTGTCGCGATGGATCAGCTCAATCAGGCTGTGATAGCTGGTCTCCAGCCCCTCCTCTCCCGCCGCGGGTTCTGCTCTCTGAGACCAGATGCTGTGTGCATCGT
>JAGMDA010000209.1 GCA_023128935.1 Candidatus Eiseniibacteriota bacterium
TGGCCCGAGCGCTCCGCGAGAAGCTTCTCGAGAATATCGAGCTGGTCTAGTTCCTGAATGCGGGTGAGGTCGCGGATGTCTTCCCGGAGCAGCTGCGTCCGGCGTAGAGCCCGCCATCGAGTCGTGAACCGCGCTGAACGCTGGACGAAGGGCTCGGGATAGCCCCCATGCGCCATGAGTGCCTGCCAGTCTCCATCCGAAATCTGGGCGGGGGGGGAACGAATGGGATCGGAGGGAATTGCCGTCGTTGTCACCTCCGCGACACTGAAGGGATGCATGCGAAAGGGGAAATAGCGGCCCATCAGACTGTCGCCGCCCCGACGATAAACATCCAG
Organism: Candidatus Eiseniibacteriota bacterium; assembly: GCA_023128935.1. Classification (GTDB taxonomy): domain Bacteria; phylum Eisenbacteria; class RBG-16-71-46; order CAIMUX01; family WJJG01; genus DAOVQB01. Next base: position 336 of record JAGMDA010000209.1, read on the forward strand.
GCGCGAGGAGCCTGTGACTATCACACGGATGCGGTCCTCATAGGTGTCGAAGAACCCCTTGAGGAATAGGCGCCATCGCCGGTACTTGTGGAGTTCGTCGAAGACGAGGATCACCGGTCGCTCTGAAAGGCGCTCCAGCCCGGCGTAGCGTGCGACGGCCCCCGCCCCGGCCAGGATCACCTCGCGGTGATCCTCGTTGTCCCAGTCGAGATACGTGCTCCCAAGCTCGCGGCAGAGGGTGGTCTTTCCAACCTGCCGAGATCCCGAAACGAAAGCCATCTGGCGATGGGAAGCAAGGTGGTCCGCCAGAATTTCCGAGTATGCTCGCCGACGAATCATAGTGCCATTTTCGCACTCTACTGCGGAATGGTCAAGCCGATTCCGCAGGTATGTTCGAAATAGTCACCTTCGCTTTTCCGCCGATGTGCCCGCACTGGGGCGACCGCTGACCTCACATCCCAGATCAGGTACGAGAGCGGATTCACAGCAGCTTTGGTCCCCTACACCAGCGGCAATCGAGACCTGCCGTGCATCCATGAACGCGGTCTGACGCAGCGCAATGGAGTTTCCGCGGACCACGACCCCTACCCCAGCAGCCTTGTCAGGAAGAGGCTGACCTCTGGCAGATAGGTCACCAGCAATAGCGCCACGAGCAGCATCAGCAGGAAGGGAATCGAGGCGGCATAGACGCGCACAATCGGCTGCTTGAACCGGAAGGAAGAGATAAACAGGTTCATCCCGACCGGTGGCGTCGAGTATCCAATCTCCAGATTGGTCAGGAAGATGATCCCCAGGTGCGTCAGATCCACGCCGTATTGAAGCGCAATCGGGACAATGAGCGGAACGACCACAATCAGGGCCGAGAAGATGTCCAACAGGCAGCCCACGATCAACAGGAAAACATTGAGCGCCAGGAGGAATCCGAGGCGGCTTGTGATCAGGCCTTGGATACCATCCAGAATGATCATCGGGATCTCGGCATCGATCAGGTAATTTGTCAGACCCATGGCAGAGGCCAGAATGATGAGAACCCCCCCGACGAGCGTCATGCTTTCTGCCGTCACCTCTGGCAAGCGCCGCAGCGGCAGGTCCCGGTAGATGAAAACCTCAACAATGAGCGCATAGAACGCGGTCACTCCTGCGGCTTCCATGACCGTGAGCACACCGCCATAGATGCCGCCCAGTAAGAGAAAGGGCAACGGGATCTCCCAGGCGGCCGCCTTCATGGCGGCGAGCAACTCGCGACCGTTGAAGGCCACCGTGGTCTTCTCCTTACCCCGAACGTGCCAGAACACCAGGATCGAAAGCATCGCGATCAGGAGGAGCCCGGGAACGATCCCGGCCAGGAAGAGTCGATCCACGGAAGGACCGCTGAGCGGATCAACGAGGTTTGCGCCGGCCGCCGTGCTGGCCACATAGCTGTAGATGATCAGTGCCAGACTGGGGGGGAAGAGGATTCCCAAGCTCCCGCCCGTGGTCAGCAGACCCAGCGAGAAGCGTTCCGAGAACCTCTCACCCCTGAGAGCGGGCATGAGCAGGCCACCCATGGCGACGATCGTCACCCCGCTGGCGCCTGTAAAGGCAGTGAAGATCGCGCAGACGATCATGGCAACAATCGCCATGCCCCCCGGAACCCAACCGAAGGCCGCGCGAGTCAGGC
>JAGMDA010000021.1 GCA_023128935.1 Candidatus Eiseniibacteriota bacterium
TTTCATGCCCAGGGGTTGAATCGGAGCATTCCATACCCAGCCCAAATCCATGCGCCTGCTCTGCTCCGGCATCAGAGTCGGGTTGCTGTGAATCGCTCCTCCGTACCCGAAGAGCTCTGCAAACGTGGGAAAGCGCGCCTGGCGCGCATAGTTGGCCTTTAGGATCAGACCCTGGCCGAGCCTTGCTCTGAGACCGAGACGGGGGCCACGATACTCAGAGGTATGCTTGGGGCAGGGTTCAAAGGGTCGGTAGGGGTTGACGCCCGTGTAGTTGTCCCTGCTTCTATCCCAGCGGTAGAACAGATCGAAGCGCAGGCGGTCATCCATGACTTCGATGCACTCGCCAATGGAGAACACCCCCGATTCCCGTCGTCGTCGGTCCTCCTCCGACCGGCCAGGCAGGGGCAGATTGCGAAGCAGTTCGCGTCTGCTCTCACCGAGCACCTCGAATCTGTGGATCCCCAGCCAGGGCCTGGAAATGGAGCACAGGGTCCACGCGAGGTGCAGGCCACCGCCCGCGCGCTCCTGTTCCTGATCAGCACGCAGGGCGGATGCACCCGGTACCGCCAGTTCGCGCAGCGGATCGCGATAGTGACGGTCCTCATTGCCCAGGGATCCATAGAGATGGATGCGAAGCGCCCCTCCCAGATGCTTTTCGGCTGTCCATTCGGCGCGATGAAGCGCGCCCCGCATCCAAAGCCTACTCTCGTGCGTTGGCTGGTGGTTTGTGCCGGGCAGGCCCTGGTCGGAGTGCCAGAACTGACTGGACCAGTCGAAGCTGCCTACGGAGCGGAAGGTTCGCGAGAGCCGGGTGAAGAGCGATTCGCGGAGGACATCTCCGTTGGTCCAATGCTCCCAGCTGTCATCAGTTGCGTTGTGCTCGGTTCCGTTGTCATTGAAGTAGAGGAAATCGCCCTCGGTTCGAAAGCGCGCGGCGCCCAGGATATAACGGTTCTCCTTGAATGAACCTGACGCGAACGCCTCGAGCGTCCATGTGCCGTAGCTGCCTGCGCTTGAATGCAGCCCCAGCTGGTGGCGCGGTCCCCCGGAGCGCGTGATGAGCCGTACAGCGGCGCCAGCCACCTCGCCGCCGAGATCTGCCGGCGGGGCGCTGCGGTAGATTTCAATCGATTCGACCTGAGCCAGATCAATGGTGCTCAGGTCGACCATGCCTTGGGAGGCGGTCCGCAGGGGAACATGATCGAGGAAGATCTCAACCTCCCCCGGATCCATCCCGCGCACCGAGAGGGTAGCTATGGACCCCGGGCCGCCATAGCGACGAATGGCAAGGCCCACACTTCGCTCAAGCAGATCGGCCATCCCTTCGGCCGGTCCCCTCTCGTCGGCCACAACGATCCGCGTGGCGAAACTGCTGCCCAGCCGGAGTTCTTCCAGACGGCTCGGGCGGGAGCCGACAACGACGGTGGTATCTGAGGGGGTAGGCCAGGATTGAGAGGTAATTACATCCGTGGTGTCAGAGAGAGTGGACCAGGGTTGAGAGGTGACCACATCCGTGGTGTCAGAGAGAGTGGACCAGGGTTGAGAGGTGACCACATCCGTCGTGTCAGAGGGCGCAGGCTGGGTTGGACTGGAGACGGTAGCATCGACGGATAGCGTGCTTTGCAGCAATAGCGCCAGCAGCGCGACAGGAAGTATGCATTGCTTGGGCGGCATCCCCAGCCTCGAGGGAGCTGTCCCGGACCGGCACCCGCCCTGGGGTGTACGGCCCAGCTTCTTTCAGGCCCGAGGCGCGGTAGTAAAAAAACCCCGGATCCTCACGCCGAGGGCCGGGGCGCATCGCGCAGCGGCCGACCACGGGCCTCTGAGGAGCTTGTCTTAGTCTTCCGGCAGGTCTTCTGGCTCTCGGATCACCCGGCTACCTCGCGCCTTCCCACCAGATCTACTGGCAGTGGCATCTTGCGAGGACCGTCCCCGACTACAGCGGCGGGCCCGCAACGGCTTCTGACCGTTTTCCCTTTTCACCGGCATGGTGGCCGGACCGGAAGGGCTTTTCTAGAAAACTAGTGGACCGGGATGGGGCTGTCAAGCCGCAAGGTGGCGGAGACCGTGGGCGCGCACA
>JAGMDA010000210.1 GCA_023128935.1 Candidatus Eiseniibacteriota bacterium
CCGGGTCGTGGCGCGTTCGCTTCCAACCCGAGACCATGTCAAACCCCTCACCCAGCTTGGCCAGGAAGTCCGGGATCTCCTCGGGGTCATCCTGCAGGTCGCCATCCATCGTGATGACCCTTGCGCCGCAGACCTCCCGGAACCCTACAGCGAGCGCTGCCGATTTCCCGAAATTCCTCCGCAACCCCATCACCCTGACCCGGCTGTCCTCTCTCACGATCCGCTCGAGCTGCTCTAGCGTCGCGTCGGTCGAGCCGTCATCCACGAAGAGGATCTCGTAGGAGCAGCCCATCCCACGCAGCACTCGGGAGAGCTGCTCGTGCAGGGGCCCCACGTTCCCGGCCTCATTGCACACGGGTATCAGAATAGAGAGCTCGATCTCACTCATCGTCCAGACTCACTCAATGGCCACTCCCGAAGACGGGATCCTGGAGCACTCTGATCACTAGTCAGCAACCACTCAAGCGCTATTCAATGACGATTCCCGAAGGAGGGATCCTGAAGCAGCTGCGACATCCACCCGGTCATCTGCCTCAAACCTTCCTCCAGCGAAACCGTGGGCTGGAACCCCAATTCATCCCTGGCCTTCGCCGTGTCCGCGGAGGTCGCGCGCGGATCACCTGCCTCGGCAGGAAGGAAGCAGACCTCCGCGCCCCGCCCGATGATCGCTTCCAGGGTGTGGATCACGTCCAGGACTGAGGCCGGAGAACCTCCCCCGATGTTATACACGCCGCCCGGCACGCCGTTCCTGGCAGCCAGGAGATTGGCAGAAACCGCATCGGCAATGAACGTGAAATCGCGTGTCTGCCGTCCGTCACCGAAAACCTCGAGGCCCCTGCCTTCCAGAATCGCCCTGACAAACCGATGAAAGGCCATATCCGGCCGCTGACCCGGTCCATAGACAGTGAAGTAGCGCAACGAGATCGTCGGCAGGCCGTAGCACTCGCGATAGGCAGCCACAAGTTTCTCGCCCGCGAGCTTCGTGACGCCGTAGGGCGAGATCGGCTGGCAGGGCGCATCCTCCGTCGCTGGCCCCCCGGGACCTTCGCCGTATACCGAGGAACTGGATGCAAAGATCACTCGCTCGACCGGGTGTTCACGCAGAGCTTCCAGCAGGCGCTGTGTGGCGAGCACATTCGCCTTGACGTAGGCAGAAAAATCCGCCCCCCAGCTACGCCGAACCCCTGCGCGCGCAGCCTGGTGGAAGACCCACTCGGCGCCCTGCAACAAGCGATTCAGGTCGATCTCCCCCAAATCGCCCTCGCGGAACTCAAACGTGTCTCTCGCCAAGAGTGGGCGCAGATTGCGCTCCTTCAGCTTGCGGTCGTAGTAGGGGTCGAAGTTGTCGATGCCGCGCACACGGATCCCTTCGTCCAGCAGCCGGGTGCTCAGGCTGGAGCCGATGAACCCCGCGGCACCCGTTACAACTGCAACCGCCATCAGTATATCTCCCCACCAAGCTCTTGCCGCGGAGCAAAGACCTTCCCGTTTCGCCTCGGGCGCCTCACTGCGTAGACTCCGCTGGAGCAGCTGGTTCGAGCAGTTCCTGCAGGGCCTGGCGCGTCATCTCATCATCCGGGTGCCTAGCCAGCCAATTCTGGATCAGATCAACTGCCTCAGCCTCCTTGCCCACCGTCCAGAAATGCGTGAAGAGCGCCCGGTGGCAGTCGAAGTCCTCGGGGTTGACCCGGATCCCTTCGCGATAGACCTGCTCGGCGGCACTCAGGCTATCCTGCCTCTCCAGTGCTAATCCGAGGAACCGATAGACCTCTGGCGTATGATCGCCCACGCCGATCAGCTCTCTGAAGGCGGCGGCCGCTTCGCCAAACTCCTTCTTCTCCAACCACAGGTATCCCTGCGTGTAGAGAACCCCAGGGAACGCCGGATTGATCCTCCGTGCGTACTCGAGCGCCTCAATCGCCTTGTCATCCATACCCGACCTTAGGTAGTGATGAGCGATTCTGACATAGGCGGCTGCGTAGTTCTGGACCAGCTTGCGCGCGTTCTTGTCCTTGTACACAGTATCGTCATAGTATCCGTCCTCAGTCAGCAAGCCGCGATAGAGAAACACTTCCCGCAAGTTCTTCCAAGTTGTATCGACATCTACCCGTTCAGCCTCCCCTTCGCCCGCAACGACGCGGAAAACAAGGCCCTCCATCACGAGATGCTTCTCAAGGTCCATCTGGTCCGGAACCGTTACGGCCAAGTAGATGGGACGCTCCTGATTCTCAGCCAGCAATCGGCGCACCATGATGTCTTTGACCAGGACGATATCTCCCTCCTGCGTGTAGAATCCGCGCAGCCTGCTGATCTCATCGTCGGAGAAGCCGACATCAAGCTTGGGTTCATAGTCACGCAACTGACGAATATACCAGTGTGTATTGAGCAAGCTGAGGTTGACCACGCGCACATCCTGGCGCACTTCCTCAACCTCCTGGATATACCAAAGGGGAAAGGTATCGTTGTCCCCGTTCGTGAAGATAACGGCGTTTTCTTCGAGCGGCGCGAGCATGTTGTAGGCATAGTCGCGAGCCACGAGAAAATCGGTGCGGTCATGCTGGTGCCAACCATGGAGCACCGGAAGGAAAGAGACCGCGCACAGCAGCACACTCGTCCCGAGGCCAAAGAGGCGGCCGCCGGAGGGTTCCACAACAACGCCTTCATCAAGGCGCGGCTCACCACGCAGCCACTGGGCGATCGCCGCTACCCCCAATCCAATCCAGATCGCGAAGAAGTGATAACCCGCCACGAAGAAGTAGTCCCGGTCTCGTACTTCGTTTTCCTTGAAGTTGAGGTAGAAGACCAGGAAGACCGTGGTTATGAGGACCAGCGACAGGCTAAAGAGGAACCGCCTGCGATCCTTGAGGGCCTGCGCCACACCGCCGACTAATCCCAGGAAGAAGGGCAATGCCATCGCCAGCCACTCGGGACGGATCCCGAGATGGTACTGGTCATGCCAATAGCGCCAGAAGTGCTTGGTGAACTGGATGTCAAAGGGGGCTTGCCGGAGCACGAACGGATTGGGGGGTTTGTACTGATCGCGTGAGAGCACCAACCAGAGGTCTTTCCAGTTGTTGGGATCGGCTTCATTGATCATAGGGTCCAGATTTGCGCGTACGATTAGGAAGAGCTGCACCGTCAAGCCCAGTAATGCCAGCGCGATAAGCCAGAAGGTGAGGTTGTGCTCGCCGAGGACGCGCCAGCGATGAACCACAGCAAGCGTGAATGCCAAGGCGGACAGCGCGAGGGAAAACCCCACCGAGGCCCCCAGGCCCATCGCAAGATAGAATATGGCAATGGAGGCGGCCGCCAGAACGAGCGTCGTGATCGTCTCCCGGTTGAACACCGTGCGCCGGGAGACGAGCAGAACGAAGAGGAAAATGGGAGGCGCGACCAGGAAAGTTCCCATGTGGATCCCGATCGTCACGAAAAGCAGGTATCCCATTAGCAAGAGCAGATTGTTGTTATGCTTCCCGCTGTCCCTCCACCCCGATTCTTCCCATTTTAGCGCCAGCCAGACGCAGAGGATCATGACGAATGAACTGAGCGCATAGACCTCCGCCTCAATGGCATCATCCCAAAAGGTGCGCCCGAAAGCGGTGAAGAACGCGCCTGCAATGCCTCCCCCGACCGCAATCGCCACATCCACCATATTCTCCGGGCGGCGTGTCCAACGCCGCACGAGCTTGACGATCACGAGGTAGGTGAAGAGGACGGCCATCGTCGATGCAAGTGCCGAGAGATAATTCACTCTGGCTGAGATCTGCCCGATCGGGATCATTGAGAAAAGCCGGCCGATCAGCACATAGAGGGGTGTGCCAGGTGGGTGAGGGATCCCCAGCGTGTAGGAGGTTGCAATGAACTCCCCGCTATCCCAAAAGGGACAGCTGATGGTAAGCGTCAAGAGATAGACAACTTGTGTTACTAGAACCACCAGCACCGCGCCCCAGACAACTGGGTCACGCAGGCGCGCCGTACGTGTGATCATCTGCGCGTCTTCCATTCCAGGATAATCTCCTCAGCCAACGCCATGGTTTCCTCTGCCATCCGCTCCCAGTTGAACTCCGCCGCCCACTCCATGCCTCGCCGCCCCATGCGCCACCACAGCTCGTCATCCTCGAGCAGCAGTGTGATCTTCTCCGCCAGGGCCGGCACATCGCCATGGCGGACGAGAAACCCGGTCTCCCCGTGGCGAACCGACTCGCGCAGACCAGGCGAGTCACTGGCGACACTGGGAATCCCCAATGCGCCTCCCTCGATCACCGAAAGCCCCCAACCCTCCTTGGGCGAGGTATAGGCCAGGACCCGGACCTGCCTCAGTGTCTCGATCTTCGCCTGACCCGACTGGAAGCCCAGGAACCGGACGTGGTCCCCAAGGCCTCTGGCCCTCACCTGCGCTTCCAGCTGCCCCCGGTAGTCTCCCTCACCAACGATCCAGTACTCCGCTTGTGGCACTCGCTTGAGGATGGCCGGAAGCGCCTCGATGACCAAATCGATCCGCTTGTACTTCTTCAGCCGCCCGAGATAGAGAATCACAGGCTGGGGTGTTTTCCCTTCCCGTTGCAGTGGCTGGTAGTAGGCATGATCGATCCCGGCCCGGATGATCCGTATACGCTGGCGGGCAATCCCGCGCCGGGCAAGATCTTGCCGTGTCGTGTCTGAAAGGACTGAGAAACGGCAGTTGCGATAGACGAGCGGTATGAAGCGTTCGTAGAAATAGACGTACAGCGCCAGCGGCAGCAGCGCTTGCTGGAACACGGTGGTCCCAAAGAGATGCGGGACGATCCCGAGCACAGGGGCGCGCCTTTGAAAGAGCGGGCTGAAGAAGGGGATCTTGTTGATGTCTTCAATCACCAGGTCCACCTGCTCGCGGACCAGGAGTTGCTTCAGCATCTTGGGTGCGAGGAAGTTGAAGTTGTACTGGTTGCCGCCCCGGTGGATCCGCATCCCCTCGATGACTTCCTCGCGAGGCGCCCCAGGCCAGTGACCGGTAACAAAACTCACCCTATGACCCTGCGCGGCGAGCCTCCGGAAGATCTCATAGATGATCACCTCCGCCCCGCCGAACTCGGGGTGGCGAATGTCCCGATAGCTCACCACGGCGAAGTGGTAGCGGCAGCCTGCCACCCGCTCTGCCTCCTTCTACTACGTCTTGTTCTCGGGGCGTTGGCACAACACATTCACCATGGCGAATGTGTACGGCCCCAGCCGTGTGTGCCGGAACCACGCCCGGAACCTTCTCAGCGCGGGATCCAGGATCGGCAGCCCCCGGGGAT
>JAGMDA010000211.1 GCA_023128935.1 Candidatus Eiseniibacteriota bacterium
ATGGGCAAGCGCGCAATCCCGCTGCGCATGAGCCCGTAGCGGAGCGACCGGTACCAGAACCCCGGAACCATCCAGTCGCCGCCTATGCGGCAGACCTCGAACCCAACAGAAGAGACGAGCCTTCTGAGATCGGACGGGGAGAACTCCGTTTCCCAGCCGGCAAACCACCGGCCCAGGGCAATCATCAGGTGCTTGGCAATCGTGTACGGATGAAACCGCTGGGGCACGTCGATCAGACAGTAACCCCCACGGCAGGTGACACGATGATTCTCGCGCAGTAGCGCCGTGGGATCCCGGAAATGCTCCAGGAGGCCCTGATGGAAAACCAGATCGAAAGCGCCCTCTCTGAAGGGCAACGCCCGCGCGTCAGCACACACGCAATGGACCCCAACCCCAGCGGACTCCGCCTGCGCCCGAATCACGCCAAAGGCACTCATCACGTAGTCGACGAGGAACACCTCAGCCCCTCGACGGGCGATCTCGATACTGTCCCGCCCACTCCCGGCCCCTACTTCGAGGACCTTGCCCCCATCCAGCGGCACATCTTCCAACTGCTCCAGAATCCTCTCTTCGTTGGAATAGACCTCCTCGATCCCGCGCTGATCATCTGTCCAGAAGCGATCCCAGTGTTCGGGGGTCGATGTTCTCATGCCCGTTCCACTCCCCTAACTGCACGGAGACGGAGCACCTTAGCACAGGCGCAAGGAGAGGGTCAACGAACGCAAACCTGCCCCCGAACAGACGCCTAGCACTTGGATCGCCGCTCCCCGTGGGCAATCGGATCGAGGACGCCATTGAGAAACGCCGGTGCTCCCTCGTCCCCATAGCGATGCCCCAGCCGCAAGGCCTCATCCAGAATGACTTCCACTGGCGTGTCGCGGAAGAAAAGGATCTCGGCAGTCGCGAGTCTCAGGATAGCCCGCTCAAGTGCGCCCAAGCGGTTCAGGTCCCAGTTCTCAAGACGCTTGCAGATGGCATTGTCGATCTTGCGGTGATGTTGCACGGACTGCCGCACCAGGCGCTCCGCATAGGCTCGTCCGTCCTCGGTAAACCGAAACCGGCCAAAGCCCAGTTCTATAATCTCCAGCGCATTATCGCCGGTGATGTCGGCCTCATAGAGAACCCGCATCGCCAGGTCGCGCGCCTTGGGCCTACCCCCGCGGGCTTCCCGAATCACGGCCACGACAGTGCCTCCGCCAGTGTGCTCAGTGCTTCACTCCCCGCTTGCGGGAAGAGGCTGACTGCTTGGTTGTCCGCAGGAGGTGAACCATTTCGATGCCCGCTTGGGCGGCATCCCACCCGCGCCCACCACCCTTTATACCACTGCGTTCGATCGCTTGCTCCATTGTCTCGGCGGTCACGACTCCGAAAATGGTCGCCACGCCGGTTTCCCAACCCACCTGCGCCACACCGCGTGAAACCTCCTTGGCGATGTAGTCAAAATGCGTCGTATCGCCGCGCACGATACAGCCGAGCGCAAGCAGGAGGTCATAGTTGCCAGTGGCGGCTCTGTGACGGGCAACCGGCGGGATTTCGAAGGAGCCCGGCACCCAATACAGATCCACGCCGTCTTCCGGGCACCCGTGCTGGGCAAGACACTCCAGGGCACCATGCACCAGCCGCTCGGTCACGACCCGGCCGTAGCGGCTTGCGACTATGCACACCTTCAATCCCCGCGCATCGATCGGGGGAAGATACTCTCGAACCATCCGCCTCCTCCTTATCCAACGCCCGAGACACCTCACGCGTTCACATCTCGCAAAACCCGCAGGCTCACCCGCACCGCTGGGATGACTCCGGCGTCCTGCACCTTCACACCCCGGAATATGTGTGCGCCAACCGCACCACTGGGATGGCTCGGATGAGCCCTTCCGTTCTAGAAACCAGCCCCGTCTGCTCCGAATAGGTGTCCCATCTTCTCCCTCTTCACCGTCAGATAGCGCTCATTGTACGGCGTCGGCTTGATGACCAGTGGGACCCGCTCGATGATCTCAAGGCCGTAGCCCTCCAGCCCAACCCGCTTGGCCGGGTTATTGGTCAGAAGGCGGATCTTCTGGCAGCCCAGGTGGGCTAGGATCTGCGCCCCCACGCCATAGTCGCGTTCATCGGGCTTGAACCCCAGCTTTATGTTCGCTTCGACCGTATCGAGCCCTTGATCCTGTAGGCAATAGGCACGGATCTTATTGGTGAGCCCGATCCCCCGCCCCTCCTGACGCATATAGAGCAGAATGCCGCCCTCGCGCCCGATCTGCTGCGTCGCCCGTTGCAGCTGCTGCCCGCAGTCACAGCGCAGGCTGAAGAGCGCGTCTCCGGTCAGGCATTCCGAGTGCACGCGAACCAGAACCGGCCGGGCCGGAATGATTTCGCCCATGACAAGCGCCAAATGCTGGGCATCGTCGACATCGCTCTCATAGGCATGGAGCCGGAAATGCCCGTAGTGAGTGGGGAAGAAGGCCTCGCCGATATGCCGGATGAGCGACTCGGTCCTGCGGCGGTATGCGATGAGGTCCGCCACAGAGATGAGCTTGAGACCGAAGCGCTTGGCTACGCGTTTCAGCTCGGGCAAGCGAGCCATGGAGCCATCATCATTCAATACCTCGCAGAGCACACCGGCCGGGGCCAACCCCGCCAGGCGCGCCAGATCGAGACTCGCCTCGGTATGGCCGGAGCGCCGCAAGACCCCACCAGGTGCCGCCCGCAGCGGGAAGATATGTCCCGGCCGGGCCAGGTCTGCGGGGCGCGTTTGCGTATTTATCAGTGCCTTTACGGTTACCGAGCGATCGAAGGTGGAGATCCCAGTCGTTGTCCCGGCAATGGCATCAACCGATACTGTAAAGGGCGTCTCCATCCGGGCTGTGTTGCGAGCCACCATGGGAGGCAGATCTAGTTCCAAGAGGCGCTCCTCGGTCAGGGAAACGCAGATGAGTCCGCGGCCATGTGTTGCCATGAAGTTGATCATCTCTGGGGTCGCTCGCTCTGCCGCCCCGATCAGGTCGCCTTCATTCTCGCGGGATTCATCATCCACAACGAGGACTAGCTCACCCCTGCCCATCGATGCGATGGCCTCATCAACCGTATCCAATCCCGTAGCCGGTGTGCGCCCCGCCATAGCGCTGCGCCCCGACACCTCCGTCTGATGCTCCTGCGAATCCATAGCCCCATACTCCTCCGAACCTGCCGTCACTTGGGCGAACCACTAGGGCGTGTGAGTCAACGCCTCGACATACTTAGCCACAATGTCGACCTCCAGATTGACCCGCTCGCCAGGTCGATAGGAACCGATCAGAGTGCGATCCAGTGTCTCGGGAATGATGTGGAGTTGGCACAGACCGCCGCGCAGGTCTCCCACAGTCAGGCTGACCCCGTTGACGGCCAGGGATCCCTTGGACACCACATAGCGCCTCAGGGGCGCGGCCAGTTGCAGAACGAGTAGGAACTCGCGGCCTTCCCGTCCTGCGCGCACAACTCGGGCCACGCCATCTACGTGCCCCTGGACCAGATGCCCTCCGAGCCGGCTGGTGGCCCCAAGTGCCCGCTCGAGGTGGATGCTCGAACCCCTCCGCCATGCCCCCGCCGTTGTCCGCCGCAGCGTCTCGGCAACAGCCGAAACCGCTAAGGTTCCCACACCCCCCGCGAGGTGCTCGGCAGTCAGGCAGATGCCATTCAAGGAAACTGAATCGCCGCGCTCTATCGCATCCGCACAGGCAGCCTCGACCCTGAAACGCTTTCCCCCAGGAACGGTGCGGACCTGCGCGATCCTAGCAACTTCCTCCACTATGCCCGTAAACACGTCAGGAACCCTCTCCAGCACGCTGCAACTGCCCCCGTAGGAGTGAATCTGCATCCGGGCTGAGGGCCTGCAGCAGGACGTCAGGCCCTACACGGCGAGTCCAGAGCCCAATGAGCTTCCGACCCTCCGCAAGGCTACCGCAGCCCAGCTCGCCGGCCCAGCTGCGTTCCCCTCCCAAGAGTAGCGGGCTCACGAAGATCCGGAACCGATCCACCAGATTCTGTCGCATGAGTTCCGTCGCCAGGGTTGCCCCTCCCTCCACGAGAAGATCCAGCATCCCTTCCTCGGCAAGTCCCGCGGTCAAGGCCTGAAGATCCACTCCAGCACCGCCATGGGGCTCAGGAAGTACCCAAGAACGGATGCCAGCTCGCCTAAGTCGCTCGCGTGATGCCCCCGGCGCCCGGGCTCCACAGGCCACTATCCACGGCCCGCCACGGCGTTCCTGCATGACTGAGAGCAGCTCCTCCTTTTGCGCCATGCGGGCGCGCGAATCAAGCACGATGCGGACCGGTTGGTGTGGCCATGGCCCGCCCCCCAGGTCCCCTCCAGTGGTCCTCCCCGCATCCCTCATAAGCCGCGCCCGCCAGCGCTTAAGTGGGTCCGCCGATGGACGGGCAGTCAAGCTGGGCCGATCGGCCTCGAACGTTCCCCGGCCGATCAGAACCGCATCGCAACTGGCTCGCCAGCAATGCACCCACTCGCGGGCGCGCCGATGCGTGATCCACCGACTCGACCCATCCGCTGCAGCAATGCGCCCATCCAAACTGGCCGCAACTTTCAATGTGACAAAAGCCCGCTTCCGGAGGTGGCGCCACAAGAAGGGTGCATTGAGTATCCGCGCAGCCCGCTCCATCACCCCCACGTCCACCTGCAAGCCAGCCTCCCGTAGGACGCTGAACCCCCGACCCTGAACCAGGGGATCTGGGTCCTCCATTGCGGCCACAACCCGGCTGATCCCAGCCTTGACAATCGCCGGCGCGCAGGCGGCTACTTTCCCCTCATGAGCGCAGGGTTCGAGCGTGACATATAGCGTTGCGCCCCTCAGCCCATCAGGCGTTGTAGCTGCGCTTATGAGCGCACCCTCAGCATGCGGTCCTCCGAACTCTAGATGAGCCCCCACACCAAGAATCACACCGTCGCGAACAGCTACCGCCCCAACTCTGGGATTCGGATGTGTCCAACCCATGCCCACGCGAGCCAGTTTGAGTGCCAAACGCATGTAGGTTCGATCCAACTCGCGCCGGCAACCTTCCGCAGCCATGCTGCCCAAACCCGCCTTCCCCAAAGCTTCCATTCTTGAGACAAAAAGAGCCACGTCCTTCATCGAGTAGGAGAAGGAGCATGGCATCTGGTCAGGTTCCAGGACTCGGCGGGGCCATCTGGTTCAGCTGCGCCCTACCACCCTGACGGCTCCCTCTCCCATCCAGACTCTAACTGTCGGCTCCCGAATTCCACGGGATCAGCTCCATACCCTGAAGCTCGCGGGCTCTTACCGCCGGTCGGGGAATTTCACCCCGCCCCGAAGGAGGATCCTTATGTCAACAATGCAACCAAGGGGATTTTGCCTCCCCTGTCGCCTGAAGTCCACTGCTTTCACTGCTTGCTATTCGTCTGCTTCCTCTTTCACATTGCTACACGGAACATCCAGAATATCGTCATCTCTGAATTCAAACCCCTTTTCTACAGCCCGTTTCGATCGACTTCCACTATGGCGCCGCTGGCGCCTAACGGACCCCGATGAGAGCAGTCGCGCCAATCCGCCCAAAACTGCAAATGCCAGGAAGCCCGCTAGTAGGCCAAAAATGAGCCTAAGTAGGACCATCAGCGCTCCCCCGTGCATCTCAGTTCCCGCCTGATCGCCTCCACGAGGTTCGCAGCTACGAGCACCTCTCTCTTCGGAACTACCACCTGGCCCCAGTACCCCACCGCACTCGCGAATGCTCCGTCAAAGCACGGGATCTGCGCGGAGCGGATCCGTGCCTCAAGTCCTCCCCCTCTCAGAAGGGAGCACATATGGATGGCCGTCGCTTCATCTGGCGCATCATAGACAGGATAGAAGTCACCCCATTCCGCATGATCCTCACTATAGGTCATGCTAGGATAATGACAGAACGAGGCGCTGCAGGATACCCTGCAACGCCTCTACCAACGCTCTTATGTACTAAATCCAATACGACTTTTTGGTCCTAGTCGATCACCTCAAACTCGATCCGCCGGTTCCGCCCGCGACCTTCAGCCGTATCGTTCGAGTCTATCGGCATCGTCTCGCCCATCCCCTCCGTAACCAAGCGGCTGCTAGCAACCCCCTTGCTAACCATGTACGCCTGTACGGCCTCTGCCCGGCGCTTGGACAGATCCATGTTCATCGCATCCGCGCCCACATTGTCGGTGTGTCCAGCGATCCGCACGCGGATGTCAGGCTGCTCATTCATGATCTTCACGACATTGTCAAGCACAGGGAGCGGGTCTACGCTGCTTATCTCAGCGCTTCCCGTCTTGAACGTAATATTCGCCATCGGCAGCTGGACCGGCATCTTGTCCGGGCATCCATCTGCGTCCCGATAGCGGTTAAAATTCTCCGCCTGGTCTGGACAGCGATCATCGACATCGAGAATGCCATCTTTGTCGTTATCTATATCCGGACATCCATCGGAATCCTCGAAGCCATCAAAATCCTCCGCTTGGTCGGGGCACTTATCATTGACATCCAGGATTCCATCGCCGTCGTTGTCCACATCGGGACATCCATCCGTGTCCTCGAAGCCGTCAAAATCCTCGGCCTCGTCCGGACAAGCGTCCATCCCATCGGGGATTCCATCTAGATCACGGTCCCGTCCACCTCTACTAGAAGTGGTCCCCAAGTGGGTCCGCAATCTTGAATCAAAAGGGCAGTCTTCATCTCCAAACCGCAAAGTGACGCCGATCCTATGGCTCTCACCCAAGAAGCCCTCTGGCTCCTCCATGAAGGCGTAATTGAACTCAAGCATTTTTACTTGAACGCCGAGCCCGGCGGTCAGATCGCCATCGTTCAACCCCAGTCTCAGCGCTGCGCCCACGTCCTCCGTCAATGGGAACGCTCCCTCCACGCCCGCATGGAACATGAGGTCATCCTCATCCTGCGTCCGATCCAGGTCGAACGCGAAGGTGAACCACTCGAGCGGCATGAGCGCGATGCCTCCACGCAGGTTCATAGGAACGTCGTTGGCATCCTCATCGCTCCCTACCTCCGACGCGAAATCGCGGAGCATTATCCCCACGCGCATCCAGTCGTTTGGCACGAATCCAGCCCCCAGGTCGAATCCGTACCCGCTGACCGCATCATCGCCTTCCACGTCGGCGCTCAGGCCCTGACGCAGGTACTTCAGCGTACCACCAAACGTCACTATGTCGGTGGCATAGGCAGCATGAGCCATGAACGCGAGGTCGCCGTAGCTGAAGCTCCCGGTCGACGCGCCGCCTTCATCCCGCCCATCGATGTCACTCATCCCCGCCGTCAGGAAGCTTGCTCCCAGCGCGCCCCACTCCATCCGGTGCGAACCCGCCACATAGCTGAAGCGCCTGTCCTCCTCCAT
>JAGMDA010000212.1 GCA_023128935.1 Candidatus Eiseniibacteriota bacterium
GCGCCGCGCATCGCACGTCATGGATCACTGTCTGCCCGGATCCGTTGCCCGGCGAGCCCTGGCGTTTCCTGCTGGCCTCGGACCACCAATGCCAAGCAGGTGTTCAACCAACGGTGGAGGCGATCTCCCATGCGGCGCTGGGGGAACCCTTCCACGGCATCCTCTTCCCGGGCGACCTAGTGGATCTCGCGGATGATCCCGCTTCCTGGTTTGGTGCTCCAGGTGGGCAGTCTTTCATAGACAGCATGGCTGCTCCGGTGCGGAAGGTCTTCTGTGAGAGCGCCTCGCGCAGCGGAGACGAGGGGCAGTTGTCAAAGCAAGCGGCGAGGTCTGCGGGAGTCGCGAAGACCACGGAGAGCGTCTTTCCGCCCGGATGGCCAGTGCTTTCCACAACACCAATCTTTGTCTGTGCCGGCAACCACGACATCTCTTCGGATCGGGGCAGGAATGCCATCGAGCGCGCCAGGAGCGTCTCACCCCAGAACTGGGACATGGAGACCTTTGGCGCTCTTTTCCTGCCGAAGGATACGCCGGTGGCACCATCAGCTTCTGAGCTGCTGTCGGCCTGTCCGTCATCGGCGACTCCGTCCGCCCGTTCGTCAGCGGCGACTCCATCGGCCTTGAGTGCGTCAATCTTGGATCCGTCTGCCACCCATAGCCTTGTCCCACCGGGGTGCTACACGGCGTCCATAGGCCCCTTGCGGATTCTGTCCCTCACAGTGGTTCGGCGCTGGGTTCCCGGGGACCACGCCCGGCAGACCGGGCCGTGCTATCAGCTTCCCGGGCGCTTCATCTTTGAGCCGATCACGCCGGGATCCCGGCAGCTGGAGTGGGCGAGGCAGCAGATTGGGGCCGCCGAGCGAAGCGTTGCCCTCCACGTCGCGCTGCTCCATCACCCGCCTTATGCGCAGGGGTGCAATACGCTGCCCTTCTTCGATGAGCCGTTGGCCTATGAGACCAATCAGATCGCGCGCCATCTTGTTCCCGTGGTCGCGCCTTGGGCTCACCTGGTTCTGAGCGGGCACAATCACGCTATGAACCATCATCAGATTGATGGCGTGCATTACTACGAATCAAGCCACATGGGCCCGGGGAAGGCCCCATGGGCGGAGTTGCCGGACGGATCGCCTGCGCCTGAGCCGCTTGGGAATGACTCGCTGTTCTTCGCCGGCGAGGAGGAGGCCACTTATTATTCGGTGCTTGAGGTTGTGGAGCAGGGACAGAGCATTAGGGCGATGATCAAGTGCCACCGCGTTCACGCCGAGGGCGGGGTGGAGGTTGCGTATGATTTCAGGTTATGATGGGATATCCGCGGAGGCACAAGAGGAGAAGAGCCGATGAAGATCTCAATTGAGTACTGCATGGAATGAAACTACGAACCCCGCGCCGCCAGTCTGGCGGCCACAATCAAGCAGGTCGTGGGGGTGGACACCAAGCTGATCCCGAGCGGAGGAGGTGTCTTTGAGGTCGTGGCAGACGGGGATCTGATCTTCTCAAAGAGAAATCAGGGACGTTTCCCCGACGATGAGGAGATCCTGGCTGCGTTGCGCGGAAAGTAGATGCTCGGCGGTGCAATCCTCCGAAAAAAGGCCCACCATCAGGCATGCATGTATTGTTGTTGCCGGTGGAGCAGAAGCGCG
>JAGMDA010000213.1 GCA_023128935.1 Candidatus Eiseniibacteriota bacterium
TGCCCCGGGGCACAGGTGTAACTGCTTGCGCGATCATGAGTTACAGATGTGGCCCGTATCAGATGGCAAGCGCATGGGTCACAGATGTGGCCCGTAACAGATGGCAAGCGTTCGGACGAATCGGGAGGTCGGCGGGATCGCAACATCCCGGTCGCGGACGTGCCGGGATGGTGCTTGGCGCACATGGCTCGGTCGAGGATCGTGACGCGCCCCGATGACTTGCCTCACAGTGATGCGTTGATGTGGGAGATCCTATGGCTCTTTCCGTCTCTTCCTATACGTTCCATGAGGCGGAAGCCCGGATTCGTGGCATCGTGGTCCTGTCCATCCCGGAAACCTCATCCGCTGCCCGTGTGGCCGACTTACTCCGTTCTGGGGAACGACTCACGCAGCATTGACGCGTATGACCGCCCTAGCTACAGGACCCGTGCAACCAGCGAAAGGAGCCGCCGCGGTGTTAGACTGGAGGGACCGGAGATCGATCTTGCCATTCATCGTGCTGGCAATCGTCCTGACGACGCAGCCTTGCGCGGGTGATGGCAAGTGGTCCCGCCTCATAGCCTCCGGCCTATCCCAAACCGAGCTCTATGCCATGCGGCCGCCCAACATCTTCTACCACAATGTGGGCCTGCTGCGAGTGATGGTCACCAATGTGGGCGTGATCGGCAATCCGAGCGATGACGTGGGCTCCTTCAGCGCCGAATGGCAGGGTGGTGAGTACCTCAACAAGGCCGAACTCTGGGTCGGAGCCGTGGCCAGTGACAACGTCGCGTACGTGTCGAGCGGATTTGAATTCCGGCCGTCCCTCGATCCGATCGATACGATCTACCCATCCTTTGAAGGCGCCTCCGGCGGCAATCGCGCCGGTTTCTCCCTCAACCAGGGAGACGACGACGGCGATGGTCTTCACGACGAAGATCCCCTGAACGGCAAAGACGACGATGGCGACGGTCTCATCGACGAGGATTACGAGGCGATATCCCAGCAGATGCTGAGCTGTGAATACTGGGACTACACCAACGAAGCGGTTGACTACATGCCCGAACACCGACCGCTTCACCTCAAGGTCAGGCAGCGCAGCTTCTGCTGGTCGATGGATGGTCAGAACGAGTTCGTCGGTTTCGAATATCGCATCACCAACGATGGCTATGAAGCCCTGCACGATCTCTACGTTGGCTGGTTTGTGGATGCCGATATTGGTCGCAAGGACGCGGCGGAGTACTGGGCTGACGATCTCGCCGCGGTGCGGTCGGTCGATACAACCTATGTTGACGAAGATCTCAACTTCACCTGTCGCAACATCAATGGCACGATCCATCATTGTGGAAACCAGCGGATCCATATCGACCTGGCCAGCATGCATGATGCCCGTGGACCCGAGGGCGGAGAGTACCTCGACGATCTCCCCAGCGATAGGAACGCATCTGTTGGCGTCCTGCTCCTCGATCACACAACGGACATCCTTGGTGAGCGAGCCCCCACGGGCGTCGGAGCGCACACCCTCACCATCATGCGGACGCGGGAGACTGAAAACCTGGACGACCTCTTGCGCTACCGCCTGTTGGCGCAAGGCGCCCACTTTCCGGATTCCGCGGACGTCCCATCCGACTACTGCCTCCTGCTCAGTGTCGGGCCGTTCAGTGAACTCCTGCCGGGAGAAGAGGTAAAGTTTCAGGTCGCACTGCTGGTGGGTCTTGGCTGGAAAGGTCTGCTGGCGAATGCGATCGAGATCAAGAAGGTATACCGCGGGAAGTGGCGTGATGCGGACAATGATCGCCATACCGGCTGTGACGGACGCGAGACCTGTCTGCCGGGGTTGGCCAATGATGAACCCTTCTGGTGGTATGACCCGTGTGTTGTCTCTGGCACACGCCGCAAGGTCTTTCCCGGCACCTGTGAGGACCCGGCCGACTGGGTCGACAATGACTGCGACTGCTGCACCCCGCCGCAGCCCAGAAGCTGGGACTGTGAAGGTCTGGAGACGCTAGTCCCCTGGGTGGGGGCGTTGGCCCCCCCGACGCCCACAGTCAGTACCAATGATCCGGCCACGCGCGTCAGCGTTGAAGGGAACCGCAGCATCTATCTGGAGTGGGATAACTACCCCGAGCTGGTGCCGGATCCAGTCACCGGCAGGGTCCTCTTTTGCGGCTATCGCATCTGGCGCGTCGAGGGCTGGAACCGGCCGCCGGGTTCACTAGGGCCGACGCCGGACGAATGGCAACTGATTGCCGATCTCAAGCGGTGGCCGGTAGGGACACAGCTGTCCCTTCATGAGTTCACCAATCCCCACGCCCAGGTGGTGCGACAGATTCCCTCACCCACCCAGGCGGGCGTCTGGGGCGAACTCTATGAAATCGGTCGCTATTTCTATGAGGACACGCTGGGGTTGAAGAACGGCATGCTCTACTTCTATGACGTGACCAGCTACGCTTGCTGGTTCGACGCATACGGACGGTATCACGATCTCAGCCAGCCGCCCACGGCACTTGAGGCGGAGGGCGTTCGCCCCCGATGGGACACCAGCCCGGGAGAGAGTTGGCAACAGAGGTTGGCGGTAGTGCCCAACCCTTACCGCGGAGGGGCAGCCTGGGATCTCCATGCCCGCCCCAAGGACCCCTCTGGCACACATATCGCTTTCACCGGCATGCCTGATCGCAGCTGCGACATCCGGATCTATTCGCTCGCCGGAGATCTTGTACAGACGCTTCATCATGACGGCGCTCAAGGCGATGGCACGGTGCGCTGGCGGATGCTCTCACGCAACGGCCAGGCGATCGTAAGCGGTGTTTATCTCTATGCCGTAACCTGCGGTGGAGAAACGGTTGTGCGGCGGTTTACCGTGATCAGGTAAGCCGTGGTCGCGCCACCGACGGGTCGGTAAGCTCGGGCCTGAAAGCGCACCTATACTTGCCTTTCAGGCCGGGTTTTTCTATCCCCCGATTCTGGCTCTTAGGATGCCCTTGTTGCCCGATAGAGCACACCGAGCTCCGTAGAAAGGGCCTTTTCGCCATTTCCAGCTTTCTTGAGAGCGGATGGATGATTCTCGGCGCAAAGGACAGTGTGAAAGCGGCGGCGGCAAGTTTGGGATCGGATTTCTCACCGCCTACTTCTCGATTGATGCCCTAAGATGCCCTCGCTGCGCGACGCCGATGGTGGTCCTGGCCTTGATCTCCGATCCCCCCGTCATCACGAAGATCCTCCAGCACCTGCGGCTCCCTACCGAACCCCCTCCACTGGCTCCGGTCCGGGCATCGTGGGAGCTGCAGCCCCCATTGGTGCTCACCTCCCCAGGGAATGATCCCGCCTCCGGTGATCCGGCGATCATCGCTTCCGAGGAAGAGATCCTGATCCCATCACCGCTGGCAACGCTCTCGGCGGCGCGGTCACCGCCTTGACCCTGCGCTTCGTTCCGGTCGGCCCGATTCGAGCCACCCGAAGCCGCTGGTACCCATCTCCCGCAGCCAACACCTGACCCCGGTGAATGCCTCTCACCGCGGTCGTGGGTGAACTACACCCTTTCGGGGCCCCCGAGCAGGATTCAGGGCAGTGGTTGCCCGCTGCGACGCACGGATGTCCGCGATCCGCATGGGGCCGCGGTCACGGATGGTCCACTGCCACGCTTCACGATCGAATCTCTACTCGGCAACGCCGGCGAAATCTGGTTCAATCTTCTTATCCACCATGATTTCATGGAGAGGAGCGCAGCGATGCATTCTAGGAGCGCCCTGAGCCTGGCAATCACCCTGGTCTGTCTCTCGGTCTCGGCGGTCTGCTGCACCGCGGCCGTCTATCTCGTTCAGCCGGATGGCAGCGGCGATCTCCCGACCATCGCGGCGGCGCTACAGTACGCGATCAGCGGGGACGTCATCGAGCTGGGGGACGGCGAGTACAACGGCCCCGGCAACCGGGACCTCGACTTCGCGGGCAAGGCGCTCACCCTGTGCTCGCAGACGGGACGGCCAGAGAACTGCATCATCGACGTCGAAGGCTCCACCAGCAATCCCCACCGTGTCATCAGCTTCCGTTCAGGCGAGACCCTGAGCGCCGTCCTGTCCGGCATCACCTTGCGCGGCGGCCACCTCGGCGGCGACGGCATGAATGGCGCGGGAGCGGGAATACTCTGCGAAGACTCCTCGCCGACCATCGAGAACTGCGTGATCGAAAACAACGAGGCCGGGCTGGGCGGAGGCATCTACTGTTGGGGAGCAAACCCTGTCCTGCGCGACTGCGTGATCCGGAACAACAGCACGGACTGGCTCGGAGGCGGCATTGCCTGTGAGGGCCTCTGCGAGCTGAGCATCGAAGCTTGCCGCATCAGCGGCAACCAGAGTGTCTACGGCGCGGGTCTTGCCTGCCTGGGCTCCTCGCTGAATCTGAGCGAAACCGTCTGCCACGGCAACATCGCCTCGGAGCGGGGCGGCGGCCTCTACAGCAGTGACAATGTCTTCCTCCTGCTCGACCAATGCACCTTCGCCTATAACGAGGCCCCGCTGGGGAGCGGGATCAGCCTGCGCTTCAACGCGCGGCCGGAGCTGTCCCACTGCCTCATCGCCTTTGGGGCGGGCGGCGAGGCCATCGAGATTGCCTATGGCTCCGCCGCGACCCTGTTCTGCAGCGACATCTTCGGCAACGAGGGCGGTGACTGGACGGGAGACCTCGCCGCGCAGCTCGGCCAGGACGGCAACATCGCTCTGGATCCCTTGTTCTGCGGCGACGCAGCCAGCGGCAATCTCTATCTGCAGGGCAATTCGCCATGCAGCGACGCTGTCAGCGCCTGTGGCGCCATTGGCGCGCTGCCCGTGCTCTGCGCGGGAGCAGGATGAACCGCAGCGGGAGCTGGAGCCTTATCAAGAGCCTCTACTGAGCCATCTCCGGCCTGCTCCGCGAAGGCGGATGCGGCGCAAAGGCGAGGGGCCGAGGAGGCGGACGCCACACAAGGGTGTGGGAACCGCGCAGGCGAATGCGCCGCATGATAAGGAGTGGTATGGGTCCGAGGATCATCGTGACCGGCGGCGCCGGCTTCATCGGGTCCCACCTCGTGGGGCTTCTTCTCGACGAAGGCCATGAGG
>JAGMDA010000214.1 GCA_023128935.1 Candidatus Eiseniibacteriota bacterium
CGGCGCCGGCTTCATCGGCAGCAATCTGGTCGCGGCGCTGAACGCGCAGGGCGAGCGCGATATCCTGATCGTCGATCATCTGGGCCGCGACGAGAAGTGGAAGAACCTGCGCGGCCTGCGCTTCGAGGACTACCTGGACAAGGGTGAGTTTCGCGAGCTGCTGCGCGCGCGGCGCCTGGACCCGCCGGAGACGGTCTTCCACCTGGGAGCCTGCAGCTCGACGACCGAGACGGATGCCGGCTACCTGGCCGACAACAACTACCGCTACAGCAAGGAGCTCTGTCTCTGGAGCCTCGAGCAGGACGCGCGCTTCATCTACGCCTCCAGCGCCGCCACATACGGCGATGGTTCCGAGGGCTACGACGATGACGACGAAGCCACCCCGCGCCTCAGCCCTCTGAACATGTACGGCCTCTCCAAGCAGATGTTCGATCTCTGGGCGCTCGAGCGCGGGATCCTCGACCGTATCGTCGGCCTCAAGTACTTCAATGTCTACGGTCCGCGGGAGGACCACAAGGGCGACATGCGCTCCGTGGCGCACAAGGCCTTCCACCAGATCCGTGAGCGGGGTGAAGTGGGGCTCTTCAAGTCCTATCGCCCCGACTGCGCGGACGGCGAGCAGGTGCGGGACTTCATCTACGTCAATGACGCGGTGGACGTGACCCTCCACTTCCGCGCGGCCGCAGCGCCGGGCGGGCTTTACAACTGCGGCACGGGACGGGCTCGAAGCTGGCTGGACCTGGCCAGAGCTGTTTTCGCCGGACTTGGACAAGAGCCGCGTATCGGTTTTATCGCCATGCCCGCCGAACTGCGTTCAAGATACCAGTACCACACCGAGGCAAGAACTGAGAAGCTACGGGCGGCGGGCTACACGCGGCCCTTCACGCGCCTGGAGGACGGCATCGCGGATTACGTCCGAAGCCATCTGGCGGGCCAGGGCTGATCGGCCGCCGGGAAAGGAGAGCTATGCAGCCGCGCTACCTCGTCACTGGAGGCTCCGGCTTCCTGGGGATCAATCTGGTTCGCTACCTGCTGGCCAAGGAGCATCCGGTCACAGTTCTGGACCTGGTCGACTTCGACTACCCCGACTGCGCAGGCGAGATCAGCTTCATACAGGGCGACATCCGCAATCCCGAAGACGTGGAACGCGCGATGCAGGGCGCCCAGCGCGTGGTGCACGCCGCCGCGGCGCTGCCGCTCTACAAACCGGAAGACATCATCTCAACCGATATTGACGGCACGCGCCGCGTTGCTGAAGCCGCCCTGCGGCATGGCGTCGACCGCTTCATCCACATCTCCTCGACGGCGGTCTACGGCATCCCCGATCACCATCCCCTCTACGAGGACGATCCATTGGACGGTGTCGGTCCTTACGGCATCGCCAAGATCGAGGCGGAAAAGGTCTGCCAGTCCTTGCGCGAGCAAGGACTCTGCGTCTCGATTCTACGGCCCAAGTCCTTCATCGGCCCCGAGCGCCTGGGGATCTTCGCCATGTTCTACGATTGGGCGCGCACGGGGCACGGCTTTCCCGTCCTGGGCAATGGCAGGAACCTCTACCAGTACCTCGATGTGGAGGATCTCTGCGATGCGATCCAGCTTTGCGCGACCCTGCCACGGGAAAAAACGGACGACGTCTTCAACATCGGCGCGAAGGAGTTCAGCAGCGTCGCCGGGGACTTCCAGGTCGTGCTGGACGAGGCCGGCTTCGGCAAGCGGATTCGCTGCTTGCCCGCGGCGCCCGCCATCTTCATCCTGCGCGCGCTCGAACGACTGCACCTGTCTCCCCTCTACAAGTGGATCTACGAGACCGTGTCCAAGGACTCCTTCGTATCCATCGAGAAAGCCGAGCGCGTGCTCGGCCACGCGCCCCGCTTCTCCAATCGCGACGCCCTGCTGCGCAACTATCGCTGGTACCTGGACAATCTATCGCGTCTGGACGCAGGCGGGGGCGTGACCCACCGCGTGCCCTGGAAGCAGGGCATCCTCTCGGTGGCCAAGCTCTTCTTCTGAGGCCTCGGCGATCACCCGTGTCGTTTACATGGGTGCGCTCGGCATAGTAAAACCATGGGGATGTTACCTGCCGGATGCCCTCGACCGGGCGCCTGACTAGGAGATCCCCATGAGTCGCATACGCTTTCCTTTTCCGCTCGCTCTCGCTCTGCTCCTGGCCCTTGCCGTGCTGTGGCTGCTTGTCGACAGCGCCTCCTACGAGAAAGCCCCGGTCGACGCCGGGAAGATACAGGAGGACACGGGGCTCGCGGCCCCGCGCGACCCCTCCGCCCGTCCCAACGAGTGGTTCTGGCGGCAACGCGCCTGGCCTCATGGCGACATCAAGCAGGAGGCATACAAGCTCGTCCTCGAGCAGGTGCGCCGCAAGGAGCAGGAGGGCTTTGGGCTGCGTGCATCCTGGACCTATGCGGGGGCGGGGAACATCGGCGCCAGGGTCACCGATCTGGCTGTGCACCCCTCCGATCACGACATCGTCTATGCCGCCATGGCCAGCGGGGGGGTCTTCCGTTCGGTCGACGGCGGGGAGAGTTGGACGCCGCTCTTCGACGATCAAGCCGTGCTGCCGGTGGGGGCCATCGCCCTCGATCCCCAGGATCCCGATGTGGTCTACGTGGGCACCGGCGAGGCCAATGCCGGTTCATTCAGCTTCTTCGGACTGGGGGTCTTCAAATCCTCCGACGCCGGGCTGAGCTGGCGGTCGGTCGGCCTGGAGGAGTCGCGCTACATCGGACGCATCGTCGTGGATCCCACGGACGGCCAGCGCGTCTACGTGGCCGCCACGGGCAAGCTCTTCGGCACGAACCCCGAAAGGGGCGTCTATCGTTCCCTGGACGCCGGTGAGACCTGGGACTTGGTGCACAGCGTCACGGACTCGACGGCCTGCATCGATCTGGCCCTCGACCCGATCGGTCGGTAACCTCCGGCCTGAATGAGTGGTATTGGTACGGTTTCAGGCCGGGTTTTTCTATCCCCCGATTCTGGTGTCGATGGTGCTTAAAAGCCGCG